>CALKYB010000146.1 GCA_938003565.1 uncultured bacterium | reverse complement strand
CTACTGAAAGTATTCCGGATGGTGCTCCAGAGTATACTATTCGACCACCATTTTTACCCCCTCCTGGCCCTACATCAATTAGATGGTCCCCACCTAGAATAATATCTTCATCATGTTCAACTACAACTACGGTATTTCCAGAATCCTTTAGTTGTTTAAAAATTGAGGTGAGTAAAAGTTGATCTTCAGGGTGGAGACCAATCGTTGGTTCGTCAAGTACGTAGCAGACCCCAGAGAGGGGAGAGCCCAGAGCTTTCGCAAGCCTTAGGCGTTGAGCTTCACCTCCAGATATTGAATTGGAGTCACGGTCTAACTCTAGGTAGTCCAGTCCTACCTTGTTGACAATCTCCAATCGATGAAAAAGTTCCTCTAGGATAGGTCTGATCACAGGGTCCAATCTTTCCTCAAAGCTCTGATTTCTAAGAAACACTAAGAGTTCGGTAGAAGTCATTTGGGTCATTTCGAAAATTGTTTTCTCGGAGAAAAGAACATTTCGACCAATCTTAGATATTCTAGCACCGTTACAATCTTTGCAGACTGATATTTTACCTCTCTTTTCGACTTTGCCGCGACCAAGGCAGGTATTGCATAATCCGCGTTTAGATCTAAATGAGAAATCTTGGGGATCTAGTTGTCGAAATCCTTGCTTACATTTAGGGCAGACACGATCGGTGTTGAAAATTTTTGGTGTGGAATGGACGTCATCTTCAACTACTTCTAGCTCTCCATTGCCTAGGACTAAGCATTGTTCAATGGCTTCAATGATTAAATCCAGATTCTTCTTATTGGCTTTTAGGGAGCCAACTAGCAAAGAGATCCAGTGTAGTTTGTGCCGCTCAAGTTTAAGATCTTCTCGTATTGATTGAACCTTGTTGTCAATCCGAGCAGAGGTGATTTCGGCAGCAAGGGCTCTCTTAAACAGTTCTCCGTAATGTCCCTTGCGGCCGGTCACGACAGATGCAAAGAAGAAAAGTTTTTTTCCAGAAGAGGACTTTATAAGTTCTTTTGCAATTTCTCTTGGGCTAGTTCCGACAATCTCAAGTTTATGTTTTGGACACTGTTGTACACCAGCTTTTGAAAACAAAAGCCTTAGGAATTGATAGATGTCGGTAGTGGTGGCAACTGTAGAGATGCCTGGGGATGCGGCCGTTTTTTGAGAAACGGCTATTGTTGGGGGAATTAGATTGATGCTGTCCACCTCGGCGCGGTCCAACTGTTTCATGAACTGTCTGGCGTAGGGAGAGAGGCAGTCGATGTAACGTCTTTGGCCCTCAGAGAATAAAATGTCGAATGCTAAACTTGATTTGCCCGAACCAGATACTCCGGAAATTGTTACTATTTTGTTTTGCGGTATTGCAACATTAACATTTTTGAGGTTGTGATGGTTTGCCCCTGTGATTTCGATGGCTTCGGCTTCGGTATTTGAATTTTTTAGAGAAACTTTTTTAGGGGAATTTGTTGGAGTTTTCTTCATCCCAGATTGAGAAATGCAGTTTAGGGTTAAAGATTTTTTCAGATTCTTTTTTGATTTTAATAGAGTGGCTGGTGAGCCCTGGCAGATTAGTTGCCCCCCATGTTCTCCTCCGCCTGGCCCCAGTTCTATCAACCAGTCAGACGAGGCAATAACATCTAAGTTATGTTCGATTACTAGAACGCTGTGGCCTTTCTCGCAGAGCTTATCAAAGACCGCCATCAGTGAGGAAATATTATGAGGATGAAGACCCGTAGTTGGTTCGTCCAAGATGAAGAGGCAAGGTTTCTCAGATTTTTCACCTAGGTAGCTAGCTAACTTTACCCTCTGAGCTTCTCCTCCCGATAGGGTATTAAGGGGATGTCCCATCTTAAGGTAGTCCAGACCTAAGCTACAAAGAGGATCGATTTTCCTTTTTATTTCCCGGAACTTCCTATCGTTGCCAATTTTTGCAAAGAACTCAGAGACTTCGGCAATCGTCATGTTTAAAAAATCTATGACATTTTTGTTGTGAAAGCGAACATCCAGCACTTTACTTTGGAAACGCTCTCCTTTACAGCTTTCGCATACTACATAAACATCAGCTAGGAACTGCATTTCTACTTTATGATAGCCAGCCCCTTTACAGTCGGGACAGCGTCCACCATCAACGTTAAATGAAAAAGACGATTTATTTAGGCCGAGGGCTTGGGCGGCATCGCTTTCTTCCAGGCATTCACGTATTAAGTCCCATGCCTTTGTGTAGGTGCCAGGGTTTGAGCGAGGTGTTTTCCCAACTGGACTTTGATCCACTAGAATAATTTCATGAATTTCATCTAAGCCTTCTACTTCATCTACTAGGCCACTCTGGTTGATGTTGCCACCGTTTTTGAGGTTTTTGTAGGGTTGGTGCAAACAATGCTCAAGTAACGAAGTTTTCCCAGAACCACTAACGCCACAAAGGACAGTTAGGCACCCAAGTGGGATTGTTATGTTTAAATTTTTTAAATTGTTGGCTTGGGCATTGATAATCTTGATTTCGCTGCCAGTTGGTTTCCAGGGAGGTTTGTTTGAAACGATTTGTTTGCCATTGAATAGGTAGTCTGCTGTAAAAGAGTTTTTATTTTTCTTCAGATTATCTAGGGAGCCTTCGTAAATTAGCTTTCCACCGTTATTGCCTGACTCTGGACCTAGATCGATAACATGATCGGCAGCTTTGATAACTTCTTGATCGTGCTCAACAACCATTACCGTATTGCCACGTTCTTTAAGTTTCTGGATTGTATCTATTAGTCGATAAGTGTCAGCAGCATGGAGACCTATTGTAGGTTCATCCAAAACAAGAAGGGTTTTAACGAGTCTTGCACCAAGGATGGAAGTGAGGTTCACGCGCTGACTTTCACCTCCAGATAGAGTGCGAGACTGTCTATCAAGTGTTAAATAACCTAGACCAATTTCATTCAAATAGCTTAGTCGAGAGAGTACTTCAGAGATAGCGTGTTTTGTAGACTTGTCTCCCAGGGAACCTGCTCTTAGGTTTCTAAAAAATGGAATGTTGTTTTCAATGGTTTTGCCCCAAATGTCGGGGATGCTTTCACCCCCTACTTTGTAGAGTTGAGCTTCTTTCTTTAGTCTAGAGCCATCGCATTCTTCGCATTTAAACTGCCCTCGGTATTTTGAAAGCATGACTCGGACATGCATTTTATATTGCTTAGTTTTTAGGCGCTTGTACCAACCTTCTAAGCCGCCAAATTTTTTACTTCCCTTGAGAACTAGTTCTTGGTGAGTTTTGCTTAATTTATTCCAAGGTTTGTTTGTGGGAATCTTGCTATCTTTGCAAAATTGTAGAAATTTTCTTTTTATCGGAGCACTGCCTTTGGTTTCCCAACAGCAAATAGCTCCGTTTTCGATGCTTAGCGCGGTGTTGGGGATGCAGCGATGGATATCAAGCTCCAATACAAAACCAAAACCCTTACAGTTTGAGCAGGCGCCGAGTGGGTTATTAAACGAGAATAGTCCAGATTTGGGAGGGTTTATCGAGATTTCGCAAGTAGAACAGGCTAACTCAGAGTTGAATTTTAGATGTTCGAATTGGCTTTGCGCGCTGTTGCTCAAGAGTACAGAGAAGCGTCCTTGCCCATACTCTTGAGCTTGTCTTAGACTAGTTAAGAGGCGCTTTCCTGCTTCTTTACTTAAACTAAGGTTTGCATTTTTATCCAGTTTTATACGGTCTAGTGTAACAAGGACAATTGAATCTAAAACTTCTGCCTCTTCTAGTTCGTCAAGCAGTTCAATGCGCTTGGTTTTTTCATTGAAGTAGCGAAGGAATCCTTCCGATTGTAAAGTACTTCTAAATGCTTCTATTGAAGCTATTCCAGAAAAAGAGGCGGGAAAAGCAATAGCTAAAAACGGAAAATCTTTCGATTTTATTTTGTCTTGAATTGTAGCAAATGATTTCAGAGGGCTGTCACGCTCAACGTTTTCTCCACATTTAGGACAGGATATAGTGGCAAGTTTGGACCAAATTAGTTTTAGGTATTCATTAACCTCTGTAACAGTACCAACCGTAGAGCGTGCATTAATTATGCGATTGGTCTGTTCTAACGCCAAGGAAGGGCGAACCCCAGAGATGGTTTGAATTTCAGGCTTGGGAAGACGATCTAGGAATTGACGGGTGTATGGGCTAAAGGTTTCGATATAGCGTCGACCTCCTTCGGCGTATAGTGTGTCAAAGGCAAGGGTTGATTTGCCGGAGCCGGAGACGCCTGTTAGAACAACAAAATCATCGTGAGAGATTTCTAAGGATAGGTCCTGTAGGTTGTTTTCGTTTGCACCTGTTACGGAGAGCTTATCACTACGGGGCATGCAAGAGTCCTTAATTTTAAAGATTTTAAATATAGAGGAACTTATAGTCGATGAGGCTTACGAAAGTAAAATGTTTCTGCTTATTCATTTTTTTAGTTTTAATTCCCTTCGGTTGTTTTGCGAGGTCCAGTTGTGAGTTGGCGGATACCACTCTTGAAATTGTCTCACAAATTAGAGGTCTAAAAGTAAAACGAGCAGTGCCCTGTAAGCTTCAATCAAAGTCTGAAGTGGAAAGCTATCTTTTGGAGACTTTGCGCGCAAAAATTCCAGTTGAGAAACTAAAAGCAGAGGAGCGGGTCTATAAATTGCTGGGTTTTATCCCAGAGGATTTTGATTATCAAAATGGGTTGATAAAGCTCTACTTAGCTAATTTGGGGGGATACTATGATCCGGAAGGGGAGTATTATGGTATGGCATCTTGGATCGCGGAGCAATCTCAGAGTTTAATAGCTGCGCACGAGCTGGTCCATGCTCTTCAAGATCAACATTTTAATTTAGATAATCTTCTGGATTATCGAATGTATGAATCAGATGCACTTATGGCCCATTCCGCACTCGCCGAAGGAGATGCGATGGCTACGATGATTATGTTTGGGTCGAAAATGGATCTTTCTTCTTTGAGTAAGTTTGATGCAACACGTTTGATTCGAGAGACGGAAAGAAGTTTAGTCGAGAATAAACTAACCGCTGACGTTCCAATAACTTTAAAGAAGCTTCTTATTTTTTCCTACACGGAGGGTTTTAGTTTTGTTCGAAGCTTGATTGAGAAGGGTGGTTATTCGGGAGTTGATGCCGCATTTGCCAATCTGCCTAAGTCCAGCGAGCAGATACTTCACCCTGAAGTTTATTTGCGCGACACTAAGAGTTTCTTAGAATTGTCACTGCCCGATTTAAACACCTCTCAACGAAAAGTTTTCGAGAGCAAACCAGTTTATGAGGATCGCTATGGAGAGTTTTTTATTAGGACGTGGCTTGAGTTATTTATTTCTAAGGGCCTAGCTGAGCAAGCTGCTAGGGGCTGGGGTGGTGATAAGGTGGTGCTCTATCAAGAAAGCTCTAAGACAGGAAAAGGTGCTGAGTTGTTAGTTTGGCATAGCAATTGGGATAGTCTCGCCGATGCGCAGCAGTTCTTTAGAGCTGCAGTAAAGGCTTTTTCCAAACGCTTTAGTGCTAAGTTAGACGAAACTCAGCCAAAACTGACTTTTGGGGTAAAGCGTTTTGGGAAGATTTCGCTACTTCTCAAAGGGAAGCGGGTTGAGCTGACGCTAGACTCAAGCCTTAGAGGAGAGAAGGCTAGCTTTGCGAAGCAATAAACTCGTCCATCTTTAGAGTTGTCTCTTGGCTTAGTAAGTGCTCCGTTTTACAAGCATCTATTTCAGCTTGTTCAGGTGTGACATTTAGAACTCCAGTGAAAAAAGATATTAAGGTGTTGCGACGCTTGATGATGGCTTCGGCAAGCTTCTTGCCTTCCGGCGCCAGTGAGAGAAATTTGTTGTCATCTTCTTGAACAAGGCCTTTGCCTTTTAAACTTTTCAAATTAGTCGAAGCGCTGCCGGTAGTAATGTCTAGGGACCGGGCAATGTCAGTGACGCGTGCATAACCACGTTCGTTCGTAAGTTCTAAAATAGCTAATAGGTGATGGGCACCGCTATGAGTAATTACGTTCTCGCTGAATTCTTTCCAAACGTCTGGAGTTTCCATTGTTGACCTCGAATTGAAATATACAGGTTGATTTATCGCCTTGCAGGGAGTTGAGTATCATCCTTGGTATATCAAATAAAGCTTTATCTTACTAAAAGGATGTTTGGTTTGTTGAATAATAGTTGAAATTGGTTAACAGTTGCTGCAATAAAAAGCACAATGTTTTTAGGTGCTTACTTGCTTGGCTAAACATGGTTTTTGTGGAAAATGAGAGGCTATCCTGTTGAAAGTAGGGCTATCCGTGGAAGTTTAATACTGATTTTTTCTAGCTGGAGTTTCGAGGTGATGAGAAAAGATATCTACAAGCCGACTGATTTTTTATCCTGAAACACTTGGCTAGCTAGTCTTAGCGGTAGTATAGAATAATCTGCTCTCGTTATAATTGAGGTAGTTGTAATTAAAAGTTTTGACTGAGAGCGAAACGTATATGTGCTTGAAATAAGTAGTTCATAATTTCTTGTGACTCCTCTGGTTAGAAGGTTTTAAATTATATTTTTGTTGAATTTGAAGTAGAAACTTTTAAGGATACGCTAATATAATTGTGAAATTCAGACTAGAATTGAGTAAACTTCGAGCACGTTAGAAGCTTAACCTTTAGAATTTTTTGAGAGTCTGCTCCCATGAAAATAAATCTTCACCTTTGTTGTTTCGCTATTGCTCCAGTTGCTTTGTTCAGTGCAAGCTGTTTTGCCGAAGAAGGTCTCCCCCCTAGTGCTGACTCGGGTGCGAGGGATTCTATCGGAACCTTGTCTGATGGAGCTGCCTTTCGCCGTGATGCTGACGGTAACCAGATAGTTGATCAGATAGCTGAATTGGAGGTTGGGCTTGATGGTATCAAGAGACAAGTTCATTCTCTAGAGAATGATATTGATCGGGGTCAAAGTGCCGCGAAGAATACTGGTGGTGTTAAGGCAGTTCTTCGTGATGGTAATCAACAAGTGGTTAGTGATGAGCTTTTTGATGGTAGCGGTGCTCAGGAAACGGCGAAAACGGAATCTCCGGATTGCTCTCTTGAGATTTCTGCTATTCGAAGGAAGATAATAGACCTCGAGGTGGAGCTTCGAAACTCGAAGTACCATTCCCAGTCTCTGGCTAAAAATCAACCAAAGAATATCAGTGCTACGGTTGGTGGTAGTGAATTGGATGAAGTTACTCTTGTTCAGGATGGTAGTGTAGTTGATAATACTACCGTTGAATTGGTCGAGACTCACGATGGTGCTTCCCCGCAATTGGCTGGGGTTAGCGTTGAGCAGAAAGTGGCTGATCTTCAAGAGCGACTTTCTTCTCAGATTGAGCGTGAAAAAGATTTAACGAACGAAATTGTTGGACTTCATAATGAAATTTCTTCTCTCAACAAGAAGGTGGAGAAAAGTAATGAGTTGGTGGACGAGGCCTTTGCAGGTCGAGGTTCTGCTGCTAGGCGGGGACGATATGGCAACGAAGACAAGATTTCTGCTAAGAGTCATGATGGCTTTGACGAGGAGTCAGTTCAGTCGGCTAGAAATGAGTTTAGTCAGGAGTTAAAGAAGATAAATCAATTGGTTGCCGAGCGAGACAAAGCTTTTGAGCTTTCTGGTTCCAATGATGTGCTGAAAGTTGAGCCAGTAGAGCTTGAGACTGCTACTAAAACTAGTTATGACGAGCTTAAGGCAGAGGTT
>CALKYB010000145.1 GCA_938003565.1 uncultured bacterium | reverse complement strand
CTTCTTCCACAAATCCAAAGACTGCTTAAAAAAGGAAGTAATTCAACTCCATAACCCCATCAATGAGCGAAGCTTCGTTCCTCGAATTAAAACCACAGAAGAGTAGAGTCTGGTTTAAGGTTCTAGCGGTATGTGAGGCGGATTGAGGGAATGTGAAACGAGACTAATGTCTCGTTTCACTTCTACCGCGCCTCTTTAATCTTGAGGTCACCAGGATCAGCAGAAACAAAACTGTTCGCCGGAACACTTTTCATTAAAAACACGTTACCAGCCACTGTCGATCCAGCTCCAATAACAGTCTCTCCACCAAGAATAGTCGCGTTAGAGTAAACAACCACATCCCGCTCGATGGTTGGATGACGCTTTATATGTTTAATGGGATTGCCATTCTCGTCCAAAGGAAAACTCTTAGCTCCGATAGTCACACCTTGGTAGAGCTTAACATTCTCCCCTATCTCAGCAGTCTCTCCAATCACAACCCCAGTCCCGTGGTCGATAAAAAAGCCTTTGCCAATTTGCGCCCCGGGGTGAATATCTATTCCTGTTTGCATATGAGTCCACTCAGCCATGATTCGGGGCACCAATGGGACTTCAAGTCGATAGAACTCATGGGCAATTCGATGCGAAACTATTGCGGCAATTCCAGGGGAAGCAAGCTTAACCTCAGCATAACTAAGCATCGCTGGATCACCATTGTAAGCCGCTCTAATGTCTTCAATAAGATTTTGTCTAATCTCAGGAAGCTTAACCAGAAAATCACCCATCACACCTACAGCGAGTTGGTGAAAATCCTGCTTATCATCAAACTCTTTTTCCGAGTCGGCGCCGAACCAACGAAATGGAATTGCTTTTTCGATTTCTGGTTGAAGAGCTTCCCAGGAAAAACCAATTAAGCGACGCAAAAATCTATTAATGTCGACGGTATCTTCAGGCCTAGGTGAGAACTTGCCGGGGATCATTACTTCCATTAGGGACTGAAGACCACTAACGATATTCTCCACCTTGGGGTAACAACTTACAATATTCTCAGGCTGATCTGTTTTATCACAAAGTGAAAACAACTTCTCTAGCGAATCTGCAGCCTGCCCAACACGCTTTTTGTCAATCTCGACTAAAGGAATTTTACATTTCGAGGCATCAGCCATTTCCCTCTAGCCTCTTTTCTCTAACTTCCGGTCGATCTACTAAGCTAAAAAGCTGATCATGAAACTTACAAACTTCTCCAACAACAAAAACAGCGGGAGACTCAACTTTAATATTTCCTGCGGCGACTGCCCCCAGTGAAGTTCGAACTATACGCTGTTTTGCACAAGTGCCGTTCTCAATAAATGCAACTAACTCCTCCAAGGACCGTCCCGCCTCGATTAGCTCTCTCGCAATCTCCACCCGACGTTTTACCCCCATCAAAATCACAAGAGTTTCAACTTTAGAATAATCGGCCCAGTTAACTCTATCATCAGCTGACTCAGAGGGCTTGCGTAGCTGACCCGTCAAAACAGCAAAAGAACTAGAAACACCCCTAGCGGTGAGAGGTATTCCGATACTACCAGGAACAGCAATTGAACTAGAAAGGCCCGGAATATATTTAATCTCGCAGCCTAAATCTTTAACAAAAAGCCACTCTTCCACACCACGACCAAAGACTAAAGGATCACCACCTTTTAGCCTAATCACTCTCTTACCTAAGTTAACTGCCTTAACTAAATGTCGAAAAATTTGAGTCTGACCTATGTCCTGCTCACCTTCGAGCTTGCCAACATAGATCGCTTCAGCTGATTCAGGAATCAGGGCGAGAATTTCATCACTTACTAAGCGATCATATAAGACCAGCTCAGCATGCTTAATTGCTTTGGAAGCAGCGATAGTGAGCAATTCAGGATCCCCAGGGCCTGCTCCAACAATATAGACTGGAGGACGAAAACCCTCTTCGTTATCAATCGGCTCCAAAACTTACTCCTTAATGGAAAGACCAAACTTTTCGCGAATCTTTGGAACCCCAACACGAGCACAAAAATCACCGAAAGCTTCATCCCCATTACGGTCCTCGCTAAAATATCCAAAAACCGATGTGATTGTAGGAATTAAATCCTCTGAGCTAATTTTCTCAGCATACAATTCATTCAATCGACTATTCTCTCTAGAACCTCCAAGGTAGATATTAAACTTACCAACACTTCGGCCTACTATTCCTAACTCAGCAGAATACGGCCGCGCACAACCATTTGGGCAGCCAGTCATTCGAGTAAAAATATCGAAGTCATTAAGACCCAAATTCTCGAGTTCAGTATTTAGGCTTCGAATAATGTCAGGCAATATACGCTCTGACTCGGTCAAAGCGAGACCGCATGTCGGCAACGCTGGACAGGCCATGGCTTGTCTAATGGGTCGAGGCATTTCATTTGAATGTGTCACCTTAAAACTCTCTAGGATCTCATCAAACTCCTCCCTTGCGGATTCCTCAATGTCACAAAAAAGAATATTCTGCTGAGCTGTAAAACGAAGCTCCGGTTTAAATCTAGAAACAAGTTCTCGAATTGCAGAGCGAAGCTTGAAGTCGTCCGTGTCTTTTATACGGCCATTCTCAACGAATAGACCATAAAACAACTTCCCATTCCCTTGTTTCTGCCAACCAAAATGGTCTTCTCCTGATTTCCAATTAAGAGGAGTCGGAGCGGCCAATACGCTGCCGAAACGTTTATCCATTTCAGCTTTAAATTTCTCTAAACCCCACTTATCAACAAGATACTTCATTCTGGCTTGAGTTCGGTCAGCACGATTACCATGATCTCGCTGAATTCCAATCACAACCTTAACCACCTCTATCATATCCTCAGGGGCACAATCACAAATAGCGTCAGCCATTCTCGGATAAGTATTCTTTTTTGCATGGCTATTTCCAAAACCACCGCCCACGAGAATCGTAAAAG
>CALKYB010000144.1 GCA_938003565.1 uncultured bacterium | reverse complement strand
GTTACACCGGGTAGATCATGTCCTTTAGCTATCATTTGAGTACCGATTAGAATGTCCGCCTCGTGTTTGTGCATTGCTTCAAGGATAGTTTGGTAAGAGTCTTTTTGACTTACAGTATCCCGGTCCATTCTCAGAACTCTTGCTTTCGGAAAAAGAGATTCAATCTCTTCGAAAATTTTTTCAGTACCTCCACCTCGATAAGACATTTTGCCAAACGATTCTGAATCGGAGTCATCAACATCCACTGCAACCAGGCTAGAGTCTCTACATTGACTACAATACTCCGGAGGGGTTAGTTTTAAATCGCAGTAGTGACAATTCATTCTTGCGGATGATTTATGCCAAGTCATAGAGATGCTGCAATCTGAGCATCTTAGCACCTCACCACAAGATTCACATTGTAGGTAGCTAGAAAATCCTCGTCGGTTGTACAAAAGAACGACTTGCTCCCCACTCTCCATCGCTTTTTCGATTGCACTGTGTAGCGGAGGAGAGATGAACTCACTTAGTTGATCAGATTTTTTCAATTTGGTCATATCAACTACTTCAATTTTAGGAACAGGATTTGAAGTAGCTCGATTTGGAAGTTCTAAAAGTTCGTAGGTTTTGTTATTAGCGTTGAGTAGGCTTTCAAAAGAAGGAGTTGCTGAGCCCAGTATGATCGGACAGTTTGCTTGTCGAGCGCGGACTACAGCTACGTCCCTTGCGTGATAGCGTAGTCCGTCAGATTGTTTGTAGGACTGCTCATGCTCTTCGTCGACTATAATAAGAGATAAGTTGGGAATAGGTGCAAAAACAGCGGAACGAGCACCGAGGGCTATTTTAACTTTACCGTCGAGTAGGGCACTCCAGCTAATCCATCGAGAAGAAGAGCTAATCTGACTATGAAGAAGAGCTACTGGTTGATTTAGTCGATTTTGAAATCGTTCAAGGGTTTGAGGAGTTAGAGAAATTTCGGGAACCACTATTAAAGCGGATCCACCATTTTTAAGAGCTTCTTCGAGACAGTTTAGGTAGACCTCTGTTTTACCACTACCGGTAACACCGAAAAGTAGAAAAGGGGCAAATTGTTTAGGATTTAACTTTTTACAGACTCGGTCGATGGCTATGGTTTGTTCTTTGTTCAACTTTACTTCTATGTTTTCGGAGAAGATATTTTTACTGGGAAGAGTTGAAGAAAACTCTGGAAAAGTTGACTCTGCTTTGATTAAACCAAGTTCTTTTAGTTTTTTTAGTGAACTAGAAACAGATTTTGAAATAGAGCTAAGTTCGTTTTGGCTTTTGGTTTTATTGGGGGTTTCGGCAAGGCTGCTTAGAACTTGGAACTGACGAGGCGCCCTACGTTTTAGTTTGTCCGAGTCTTCAGAGTTTTTAAGGAAGTTCAGCCCTGAATTAGTAATCGAGTATTTGGTGGTTTTTCTACCAGGGCTTAGTTTCGGGATAGAGTTATCTATCACTGCCCCAAGGTTTGCTCCGTAGTACTTTGCCATCCATTGAAAAAGCTCCAACTGTTCCGGGAGAAATGCTTTTGAAGCAGTGATGACCGGTTTGAGACTGGCGCTCTCTGGTTCGACCTTTTTGGAAAGTATCGACAATTGCTGTTGCTTTGTTTTATTTGGCCGTTTTTTTTTATTGGGAAGGGAGACTTCTCTAAGAGGGAGCTGTTTTACTACCCATCCCTGAGCTAAACGATTTCCCAAGGGAACTGAGACTATATCACCCACGCAAACCTCGGGAGTAGAGGCGGTAATTTCATAGGAAAGTGCTTCGGGCAGTCCTGGTATGACAACCTCAGCAGCGAATTTTTTTCTCTCGATATTCTTCAAAGCTCTATAGTTAGTCTAGCTCAAGGGGTTTTCTTTGAATTTCTAATTCGACTTTTTATTTGGTCACAATCTTGATGGAGAAATTAGCTTTCAACTTATCATCGCATAATAGAGGCAATTTATTAATGGCCTGAATAAAAAAAGTTAAGTCGTAGAAAATTGACATCGATTTTCTATTAAGTGTCATCCTAATAGGGTGAGGGAGTGTTGTAATGTTAAGGCTTTACACCTTTAGTTGTAGCAAGTCATATTGACATTGATTGGTATAGCTGAATGAATCGACCCACGAATGTTAAAGCTCTCCATGTAGTAGTTTATACTAATTCTGGAGTTATTCGCTGGCACTAGTTGATAGGGAAAATCATGTTAAGCAATTTAAAAAAGTTGATTTCTGGAAAAGCCAACATTGAGCCGGTTCTTAGTGTTGATATTGGATCTCACTCGATAAAGGTTATGGAGTTCGATCCTAGGAAAGAGGAGCCGACCTTGCTTAGTGCAGGAATTGGTTACACCCCGGATGATTGTTTTCATAACAATGTCATTTCCAATCCAGAATTGGTGGGAAAAGCGATACGTAACATAGTTGATGCCAATGGCATTAGCGCCAAAAAAGTTGTTACTTCAGTCGCTGGTGTGTGTTGTTTTTCTAAGTCTATCAAGACTGGTGTTCAAACCTTAAAAGAGTTGAGGAATACAATTCCGTTTGAGGTTAATAACTACATACCTCACGATGTTTCAGATGTTAGTCTTGATTTTCAAGTTTTGGGTAAGAAAAGTAATACCGCCCTAGATGTGCTGATAGTTGCTGTTACAAATGAAGTTGTTAATGGATACGTTGAGAGTATCAAAGCAGCAGATTTGGAGGTAGTGGTTTTAGATGTAGATTCTTATGCTCTTAACAACATGTTTGAGGTTAATTATCCGGAGGAAGGGGACAGGACTGTTGCCATACTTAATATTGGAGCAAAGTTTACCAGCGTTAATATTGAGGAGAAAGGCAATGTTTTGTATCGGGGTGAAGTCTCAGTTGGCGGAAACTTGTATACTAAAGCGTTGTCTGAAGCTCTTGGTATTAACGAGGCTGAGGCTGAAGATTTAAAAAAAGGTAAGTTGCCTGATGGAGTTGATCCTGAGCTTGTTCGTGAAACTATAGAGCGAACTAGTGAGAAAGTTGCAATAGAGCTCGAAAGGCAGGTTGGGTTTTTCTGGGATGCAATTGAGAGTAAGAAAACCATCGACGTCATATATATAACGGGTGGTTGCTCCCTGATTCCTGGATTGTCTGAAGAGCTTAGTATTAAAACTGGAGTTGAAACTAAAAATTTAGACAACTTTCGAAAGATTGGTGGGTTGGATAGTTTTGAAGACTCGTATTTAAAGCAGATTGGACCGCTTTTAGGTGTAAGTGTTGGGCTCGCAGGTCGGCAGATTGCTGACAAGGTAAACAAGTTTTAGGGAAAGATTCTAAAAAAGAATTTAAGGGTATCGATTGATGATTCGCATAAATTTACTTGATGAAGAAGTAGATAAGAAAGGGTTTTATATTGCCCAGAGTCTTATTTATTGCACTATCTTGGGTCTAACATTTGTAGCCTGC
>CALKYB010000143.1 GCA_938003565.1 uncultured bacterium | reverse complement strand
CCCGAGTCCATGGAGTATCCAGCCCATCTTTAGTGATACCTCCGGTTTCGGGAACTAAAACTGTACTGGCTCGTCTGGTTAAACGCGAAGAGCTGTTAGAGTAAAAGTTAACTTCGTGATGCATAGAAAGCTGAGGTAAAGCTTCCACACCCCCTTTGCACAAATCTCTGTGTACTCGCTCATTGAAGTTCTGTAGTGTGAGTTCTTCAGGCTCTGCAAAAGCATTTAATGGTAGGGCAAGAGCAACTACTAGAGCGCTAGAGGACAGGCGAGGTATAAAATTATATTTCATGATTTATCCCGAAATTTTAGTAAGCAAACTTAGTGAAGCTGAGAGAAGTCTAGACTGGATTTTGAGAGGTTGTCCAGACTAAACGATTGATTTTCCACACTTTAGCAGATTTAACTCTTAGAAGTTTGAGGAGATTGTTATTGTTGTGGGTAGGGTTGAATATTAGTCCAAAGGTGCTTCGTCCATTTCCTTAGCTTTCCTATACGCCTCCCTATCACTAACTAACTCCCAGTACTTCTCAAAAGCTGCTCGTTTTTCTATCGTGCCAAACTGCATGCCCCAACCTATGTGAGAGCCGACATATAGATCAGCTGCCGAGAACTTATCTCCTGCTAAGAATTTACAGTCGGACACGGCCTGCTCTAAAGTATCGACAACTAAGTTGAAATTGCCGTAGCCTATCATTGCTTCTTTATCTTCTGGGACTTTAAAGCCAAGTGATTTCGCTCCAAAGGCAGCCTCGACTGGTCCAGCAGCGAAAAATAGCCAGCGATAATACTCGGCACGATCAATAAGGGATGGTGCAAGATCTGCTTCTGGAAAGGCATCTGCCAGGTAGGCGCATATTGCAGCTGTTTCAGTCACAACCTTCTCTCCCTGCGAAATCGCTGGCACCTTACCCATTGGATTTATGTTCAAAAATTTTTCAGCCTTCATCGGTGGGCCATACTCAACTATTTCAGTTGTGTAGGGCGCGCCTATTTCTTCAAGCATCCATCTGACAATTTGACCACGTGAGTGGGGGTTTGTGTAGAATACTAAATCGTTTTTCATGGCTAGGCCTTTTTGTTTTAGTACAATGATAAAATACAGGTAGAATTGTTCGTTTATGTTTTACTTTCGATTATAGAAAGTAGTGATGTCGAGCCGGCCTCTTCTAGTATTTTCTCTAAGGAGAAGAGCAGTTTCTCGTCATTTAGTGGCAGAGATTTTTTTGTCTCGAGCTCCGACTCTTCTACAAATAATTTAAGCTTTGCTGAGTTGTAGTCTATATAGAGGCGCTTAAACAAGGTAGGAGCTGAGCCAATCATTGAGCCAAAACAATTTGCCTTAAAAAACTCAACGCCAAAGTTGAACTTATCCCATTCGATTCTCTCAAGTTTGAATAGGTCTTGGATGTCCCGAAGGTGAGGGGAGTCTGGAAGAGTAGTATGTAAACCAGATGTTTTGTACTGTATTCCACCTTTGCCCGCAGCTAGGTGAAAGGAAGTACTTAGTTTGAAATCGACCCTTGTTGGTTCGTCTTCGTCCTGTTCTTCCTCAGTTTCTCGGTTGTTTGGCTCTTTAAGGTAAAGACCACTAATAGATATAAACTCTTCTTCAGATGTGGAATTTGGAAACTGACGGCCTCTAATATTAGCCAAGACTTGACCATCTTTTGAAAGATTTAAATCTTTGAGCTCTTCAATCTTTAAGGATTCGAAGAGTTTTGATAAAAGGTTACAAAGAAATTCGTTGCTGGGAATATCTAGAGTGAAGTTAAGTGTATTCTTATAGCCTTTCTGGAATAGGCCACTCTTGGATTTGAAATCTACTACCGGCTTTGAAATCATTGGGTTTAGCTCGGATTTTACTTAGTACTAGTTCTGCTACGAAAAATTTCAGTTCCTGCGAACTCGCAGTCAGGAAAAATATTCTTCGAGACTTTTACCAATATATTGTCAGCAAGTTTAAAAGTCGTAAGACTTATTTGAGCTAGGCTCTCCGCTAGCTCTTCAACTAGGGTCCATTCTTGACGCCCAGCTTCTTCTATAAGCAGCTGCCTAAGTTTATCGTAGCAAACGGTATCGTCAATGCTGCCGCTCTCGGAAGGCTTACGAATATCAAGACCCATTTTGGCATCAATATGCAAGAGTTGGGGAAAAGATCGCTCTTCTTTACTACAACCAATTCTAGCGCTTACCCTAAGACCTTTTAGGAAAATGAAGTCTTGTGGTTGTTTCACTTAAAGAACCTCGGTTTTCTTGTCGAGTTCCGGGTTGATCCACAAATCGCCGCTCCCCTTTAAGCTTTCTTGGAGATCTTGAAATAGCCGCATTCCAGCTTGGTTTTTTTCTTGAAGAAGTATGTCATCCTTGTCCTTAGAAAAGTCACTTCCTTCAGCTAGTTGGGATTCTATGAATTCGCAAATATAAAAATTCTCTCCACTTTGAAAAACTTGATCCGGAAGAGAATTTTCTTTGTCTAAGGTAAACAGAACACGCCTGGCTTCTGGGCTATTAAAAAGCTCTCCAGTCGCTGTAGTTCTGGTTCCTTTTTTTGTTTCCTCAACTTTCAGATTTTCCTGTTTAGCAAGCTCTGTAAGAGGAGAGCTTTTAGTAGAGCTCTCAAGAGTCGTTAAGCTCTTAAGAAGCGATTCAGCTCGAGCTTCAGCTAGCTCAACTCGCTTGCTAGCGGTATACCTTTTAACTAACTCATCCTTGACTGCAGATAACTCAGGAATATAGGACTCCTTTACTTCTAAAGTTTCAACCAGAAAGGGGAGGTCTGTGATATCTATTAAATGTTTTCCTTCGCCATAATCAATCACTGACTTACTAAGTCCAGCGACACCGTTATTGGGCATTTCACCAGCTGAGAGTAAACGATCACTTTGGAATACGGTTAGACTGTTTTGGGCAGCATATTCAGATAGCGAAAGGTTACTAGCTTTCCAAGTGCTGAGAAGATCTTCAGCGGCCGCGCTAGCATATTCTCCAGCTAAACTTGCTCGAAAAGATTGTTCAACTAAAGGTTTAACTTCACTTAGTGGCTGAACTCTTTCCTCAGTTAGCTCCTCAACCCTGGCAATATAGAAACCATCAGGGAGATCTACAGTTTCACTGTGCTGACCAATATCAAGTGACCTTACAGCTTGGGCTAGTTGCGGAGGTAGTGATTTTAGAGGAGCTGGTGATCGAAGTCCGTCTCTTTGTTTGGTTGGACTATCCTCAGAATACTCTTTCACCAAAGCAATAAAATCAGCGTCGTCTTCTTTAAGCTTATTTTGAATTTCAGCAGCTCTATCCTGAACTACTTTAAGAGCAGCAGAGTTTTTTGCTTCTACAGCCTTTTTTGTTGCTTCGTCACCGTCCGTAGGAATTTTTGCTAGTGTCGGCTTTTTAAGAACAATCTGTCGAAGTTTGAGTTGGGCTGGAATTCTAAAGCGACCATTTTGACGTTGGTCAGTGTATTCAAGTTCAAGGTCTTCGTCGGTGACTTCTACGTCTTTCTCAAATTCCTTATTGTCTATTTTGACAAAGGAGTACCTAGCGCTTTTTGGCTTTCTGAAGTCTTCTTGTTTTTCAAGGTAGAAGTCTTTGAGAGCTTTTTCGTCTGAGGTGTTAACTTTAGCAGCAAAGTCTTCGCCATTGATTTTTATAAAACGAAACTTAGATTCCCGATTTCTATGTTCGAAAACTGCTTTGCTCTCGAGTTCCGATATGAAGTTTATGTCAGTTAGAAGGCCTGTTAACTGGCTTTGAGCGAGACTTTGCTTAATGTTGTTTTCTAGTCCTACGGCCGACATGCCAGTGGCTGATAGAAACTGAGATAGAGTTTGTTGGTTCAGGCCACCGCTGTTGCGGAAGAAGGGAAGCTTAGCGATTTCTTTTTGAACTGCCTTGGGGCTGGCGGTTAACTCACTTTTAGCAATAAAATCTCCCATGAGCTTTTCAGCAATTAGACTATCCATTGCTTGTTTTTCAACATCAATTGAGTCTTTGATTTGCTCATAAGCTGCGCCGAATTGAGATTGGTAACGGCTAGAGATATTACGAACAGCCCTGTCGTAGTCTCTATAAGCTATTTCCTCACCGTTTACTTTCGCAGCCACTTTAGGGACACTCGAAGAATTACCAAGTCCCAAGTCAGGCCCAAACATTACTAGCATCATCAAAGTGC
>CALKYB010000142.1 GCA_938003565.1 uncultured bacterium | reverse complement strand
CCTCAGATATAAATGTCTCAGTTGCAGCCAACGGCATATTGAGCTTAAACGGTGCACCAGTTGAGCTAAATGCCCTGGCTTCTCAGATAAAACCTTTACTTGGTAGTGGCGAAGAAGACACCGTCGCTTTGCAAACAGCAGCTGAAGTTTCTATTCAAGAAATCATCAAAGTCATGGATGAGATTAAAAAGGCTGGCGGCAAGTCGATCTCTGTTCAAACCCGACAGGGTCAGAGCAACAACATTGCAAACGGGGGGTCTTCGAGTTGATTAAGCAATTGATTTACCCTCTTTTCCTCTCTATCTGCTTTCATAGTCTTTTAATTGGCGGACTAAGTGGTGAGTTGTATGATAAAACTGAAATACTAATTCAAAAAAAGGCTACCCCAGAGATTAATCTCGCTTTTGCAAAAATAAGCAGGACTAAGAAGACAACTAAGGTAATAAAGCAAATCGCTAAACCTACGCCCCCAGCGGCCCTGAGAACTACACGACCTTTACGAAAAAAAGTCCCTTCCCAACCACAGGTCAAGCGAGTTGTTCCCCAGAAAGCTAAAAGTGGAGTCAAACAAAATGCTGCTTCTGATAACTACAAGAAAGTTCTTTTATCGAGACTAGCCAGGTTTAAAAAATATCCCAAAATAGCTAGGCGAAAACGAATCGAAGGCGATGCGATTCTAAAAGTTCGAATCAATCGCTTTGGGGAGGTTCTGCACTCTGAGCTTGCAAAATCAACTGGAAGCAAACTATTGGACAGAGCGACCAATAAAATACTGCACCAAGCAAGTCCTTTTCCTCCGATACCCGAACATCTCAAAAGCAATGAGTTTGAATTCTATGTTCCTGTAAAATTTAAATTGACCTAGTATTGATTTGCCTTACCTCTCAATGCTAACTTCGAAGGGGTAAAACTCAAACCTGAGGAAACTACCATGGACTTAGAACAGATAAACTCTCAACTTGGCGAATCCACTCCTCAGGAAATCACCGCCTGGGCTCTTTCCTTAAATAAGAGGACGGTGATAAGTACCAATTTTGGTCCGCAAGAAGCAGTTCTACTGCATATGGCTACAAGCCTAAATCCTGACATCACTGTTCTATGGGCAGACTCTGGATATGCATTAAAGAAAACTTATGAAATCTCGGAGAAGTTAACCAAACTGCTAAATCTTAATCTCCAGGTGTTTAGTCCCAAAATCTCTACAGCTAGATGGGACAATGTTTTCGGAGGTGTTCCAAGTATTGATGAAGAACAAAAACACAAAGACTTCACTCAACACTTCAAATTAGAACCTTTTAGTAGAGGCATGAAAGAGCTTAATCCTGAAGTTTGGTTAACCGCGGTTCGTAAGGAACAAACCGAATTTAGACAATCTCTCGATATAGTTAGCCAAACAGCAGCTGGAGTAATTAAGGTGGCGCCAGTATTGAATTGGACTGAGGCTGAGATGAAGCAGTATATAAAAGATCATAGCCTTCCCGATGAAAAAGAGTATTATGACCCTACAAAGGTTTTAGCCAACAGAGAATGTGGTCTTCACCTAGAAGGCTAAGTTGGAAATTACCTAGTTTAAGAAAATCATTATAAACCAATATTAAAAAATTTTGAGTAGACATGACTAAGCTCTCGCAGACCAAAAACTCTTCTATATCACTAGTGTTAAGACAATTAGCTTTGCTTCTCCTCGTTCTTTTAGTTTTCAATCCCTCTCATGCATTCGCTCACTGCCAAATCCCTTGCGGGATTTTCGACGATGCTGCAAGAATTTCAGGCCTCATAGAAGACACTAGCACCATAGAAAAAGCTTCCCTAAAAATCCGTGAGCTCAGCAAGAAACAAGATCCTCTATCACAAAACCAACTTGTGCGCTGGGTTATGACCAAAGAGTCGCACGCAGAAGGAATAATCAAAACAGTCTCTGAGTATTTCCTCGCTCAACGGGTCAAAAAAGACCAAAAAAACTACCCTACCGCCTTGGTTGATCACCATGCAGTTATCGTGGCTGCAATGAAGGCTAAGCAAAGCACTGAGCAAAACTCTGTTAAGGTTCTGCTAAATGCGATAAAGAAGCTAGAGGCTTATTACCCCGGTCATAAACACTAACTAAATTTTCGATTTTACCTCAGAATATACTGCGCCTCATTTAAATTTCGGTTTTTAGTGGTTCGGTTGAGCAGCGCAGTATAAGCCGAGCGGCAGCAAGGCCATAAGACAGGTATACCCATCCTCAAATATGGTGGGGAAGGGCAGCTTCGCAAGAAAAGCTAGCTGAGCCTAGGAAATCCGCTTTATTTGGTATTTTCTAGCCAAGTCCTTCGGACTTGTAGCATACTGGAGGCGCATGATATCTGTCTAATTGCAGTGCTAACGCACTGCATATACCCATCTGATTGAAAGGTCGTCTATGCCGAAATTTATACTAGGATGGGTATAAACGTAAGTTATTTTTTATTTCTAAGAACTATCTAAAAAGGATTAATCGCGATGGCATTCGGCAAGATGGGAGCAGCTATGGATCTTATGTCCAAAATGGACATGAGCAAAATTTCAGAGTTGGCTAAAAAAGTGGATCTCAATGAATTAATTGGATTGGTAAGCTCACTTGATGAGTCGACGCTTAACTCCATGATGAAGATGGCCAAAAGTAAAGGTCGAAAAAAAGATTTACCCGCCGTAAACGGAGACTTTTTCAACATCACCGAAACCCTAACTGACAATCAAAGAAAAATCCAAGCTGAAGTTCGGGCTTTTATGGAAGCTGAAGTAGAGCCAATCATTAACCAGTATTGGTCTCGGGACGAATTTCCACAACAGCTTATCCCAAAATTCAAGAAGCTGAACCTAATTAGACATATCTTCAACGAAGATGGGTCCCGTAAAGAGGACGCTAGTATCGTCGAAGGAATCGCGACAATGGAGCTGGCAAGAATTGATGTGAGCACCGCGACATTCTTTGGTGTCCACGCGGGACTAGCTCTAGTTTCAATCGCTTTATGTGGAAGCGATGAGCAAAAAGCCCGCTGGATTCCAGCGATGATCAATATGGACCTAATTGGAGCTTTTGGTTTAACAGAACCAGAGGTAGGAAGTGGAGTCGCGGGGGGACTCAGAACAACTTGTAAACGAGATGGCGATGATTGGATACTCAATGGAGAAAAATACTGGATTGGAAACAGCACGTTTGCTGACATCATAGTTATTTGGGCGCGCGAGGAAGAGTCTAACGAGGTAAAAGGTTTTGTGGTTGAGAAAGAAAACCCTGGCTTCTCCGTTGAGAAAATCATGGGAAAGATCGCTCTAAGATGTGTTGAGAATGGACACATAACTCTTAAGGACTGTCGAGTGAAAGAAGCGGATCGTCTTCAAAAAGCGGACTCCTTTCGAAACACAGCTGATGTTCTCAGACTAACCAGAGCAGGTGTAGCCTGGCAGGGAGTTGGGGCTGCTATGGGTGCTTACGAAAAAGCTCTAGCCTATGCTCAAAGCCGAAAACAATTTGGCAAGCCAATCGCTGGTTTTCAACTAGTTCAAAACCACCTAGTGCTTATGCTTGGAGATGTCACTGCTATGCAGCAAATGTGTTTACGCCTCTCCCGTATGCAAGCTAAAGGAGAAATGCGAGACGAACATGCGAGTCTCGCGAAAGTCTTTACCGCTGCTCGCTGCAGAGAAGTAGTAGCCCGTGGCCGGGAAGTCTTTGGAGGAAAAGGAATCCTACTAGACCAACACATAGCTAGAATGTTCTGCGACACCGAAGCAATCTACTCCTACGAAGGAACCAACGAAATCAACACACTCGTAGTAGGAAGGGCAGTGACAGGTCTTAGTTCATTTGTTTAAAGTTACCTAGAGCCGCGAGCAGAATGTGGCTTAAGTCTCCTACTCATTCTGCTCGCAAATTCTGTTGAGAGTCGAAGAAATTAACTAGGAAGTTCTAGCGGGTAGGTAAAGCGACTACCAAGAAATTTTTACTTTTTGTTCTTTTTCTATAGCCTCAATCGCCCAGTCGAGAAGTTTATCCCTCGTGGCGACACTTGAGCATTTCTTAGCTGCATTAGGGACGACGGTAAAAGTAGGACAAATCAAACTCATCCCTCTTTGCTTTTTTAAATGAGGAAGAATTCTTTTACCTTGCTGAACAAGTGAATATGAAAGGTGCTCCTTGCCAGCAGCACCCAAATCAAATTCTGTTAAAGTAGCCAAGGCTATTCTAGCCTCTCTACTGTCTATTTCACCTAAGAGAACCAGCAAACCATCTTTATCCACGCCCGCTGGGTTCACAATAATAGCATTGACGATAGAGGAGTAACCATACTCTCTCAAGTCAATAGTCTCTCCGTTTGGCCCAGAGATTTTCCCCGCCGCTTTGTAATCCATTTCGCAGTAGTTTCTCTCACAAAACGAAGTAAGACTGCAGGCAGAAAGATAAACGGAACAAAAAGACGCGAGTAAAATTAAAATAAATTTATTATTCGTATAATATTTATTCATAGGGGCTCATGATTAAGTATTCAAAGGACAAAACGAACTCAAACTAAATATAATAGGTAGGGCACTTTAGCCAGAAGAATCAAATCAGCCGGCTAGGAGGAAAGCTAATGTCTCGATTTAATTAGAGTCTTTCTTAGCCAGCATGAAGCAAAGTCACAAACCAAGACCACTACCAGCATCATAAGTAAACCAGCTGTCACTGCAGGAAAAAAGCGGTAGTCCATATACTGCTTCAAGTAGAAGCCTATTCCACCCGCATCCACAATCCCAAGTATACTCGCTGCTCTAATATTATACTCAAACACAAATAAACTACTAGTTAGGATTCCGGGTATCGCAGCTGGCCAAACAGCATGTCGAAACCGCTGCAAGCGAGACGCTCCTATTTCCTGCAGGGCATCGGGAGCTCCGGGATCGACCAACTCAAAGCCTTCGTAGAAAAACTTACCCAAATAACCAACCGAATAAGCTATAAGAGAAAGGACACCCGCTAAAGGACCCAAGCCAACAGCGGCTACAAATAACAAAGCCCAAATAATTGAAGGAATCGTTCTAACCGTATTCATTAAAAACCTAACCGCAAAACGGATTAACGAAGGGCTACCAGCACTCCGAGCTGCTAAGGCAGAACTCGGCAGAGCTATTGCGATACCGCCAAGAGTTCCTAGAAGAGCTATTTGGAGAGTCTCTATTAAAGAAAGGAACAAAGAGCCCCAAGGTATGCGCTGTAACTCTGAGGTAGAAGAGGGTATCAAGTTCTTCGAAAACTCGACCGCTCCCTTTATAGCCTCCAAGGTATCGGCAGTTTCAAGACTTAAGGAGTTAAAACACCAATACGCCACCATAACCAAAGCCAATGTAAACAAGTAAGGTTGAGTTGAATTGCGAACAGGGCTCGGAGAAGGCAACTCTTGATCTGCCTCGTATTGGGAAAAATAATTACCCGAGAGTTCTTCAAAAGCATGCGTTTCTTGATCACCTACTACACGCAAACCTGTGGGAGACTGAAGACAAGAATCTTCACCGGCCACCCGCCCACCAACAATCTTTATCGCTCTATCTGCATATCGCTGAGCAAGACTAATATCGTGCAGTACTGAGACAACAGTAATCCCATGCTCAGACGCGATACGACCAAGCAGCTCCATAATCAAAACGGCTTTATCTTGATCTAGGGAGGCCACTGGCTCATCTGCTAGGAGCAAACCAGGGTCTTGCATGAGAGCTCGCGCAATAGCTACACGCTGACGTTCTCCACCACTAAGGTCTTCAACAACAACCTCGGTACGATGGCTCAAACCAACACTTTCTAGTAGCTCGGACGCTCGTGCTCTATCTTCCTTAGAGAATCCAAAGACACTCTCGGAAGCCCCCAGACGCCCCAACGATCCATGCAAAACATTCTCAATAGCTGAGGCTCTCTCGACCAACCTAAGATCTTGGTAAATTGTTGCAGCTTTTAGACTACAGTGACACGCCCCACAGCTAGGTTTAAGACGACCAGCAATTGAAGCTAATAGAGAACTCTTCCCGCTTCCGGAAGGACCAATTAAA
>CALKYB010000141.1 GCA_938003565.1 uncultured bacterium | reverse complement strand
GATACCACTTACTACTACAGAATTTCCGTAAGAGCCCATAGAAGAGGTGCTCGCACGCTTAAAACAGATGTGAAACAGTTCAGAACTTTTGCAACAGGAGTAACCACTACATCATCAACATCGACTACAACTACTCAACCTACTCTTACGACAACCACAACTATACCGCCTGGCACTACAACAACTTCTACCAGCACGACAACTACTTCTACTACATCAACCTCATCAACAACTACAACCATAATAGACAACAAACCAGAACCAAGCTCCGTTAGTTTTAACTCCGCATCTCTACGTAGAGTGGGTGGCAAGGGAGACAATTGGTGTCAGACATGGGCAGCTGATGGCAGCGTCATCACTTCGATGGATGATGGAGACTGGACCGATCCGAATGATAAATTTCGCTACCACAACCGGCTTTACCGAATCACAGGCGGTCCAGGCGATTTTAACTACGCCGAGATCGACAACTATCCAAACTTTGATGTTTCCGATGATGGATGGTTTGGGTACGGTGTCGCCTCGATTGATGGTGTATTATATTCATCTGTAACAAAAACTCAGGGTCTACAATGGTCTGAGGGCCCGTTTCGCGGCTTCAAGCTTTTGCGCTCTTATGACAATGGTGCAACTTGGCAAAGAGTTAATAAGCAGGATCAAGATCGTTTCCTAAGCAGACATGATGCCGCACGTGAAATTATCAACCAAGATGAGATGTTCTTCCTCGAGGAAGGTGGCAGATCCGGAAAGGGAAAAACTGCCTACCCTTTCGCCTTTGCTTCATTTGTTCAAAATGGTCAAGACAACAGCGCATCCCAAGATGGATATGTATACATTTACTCACCTGAGGGTGCGGACAGTCATGAGCTTCTACTAGCTCGCGTACCATCTGATCAGGTAGGACTACGCAGTGCTTGGGAATATTTTAGCGGCTGGAACGGAGAGACTCCAACCTGGAGCTCAGATCTTCAAGCCAGAAGTCCAAATATTGTTTTTCCAGAGCAAAACTCAAGTGGTGAGTACTTTGGTTTTTACTCTTGGCTACCATCAGTAGTTTGGAATGAAGGCCTCGGGTACTACATAATGGTCAACGGCGGAACTTATGGAGGTTCAGGTATGACAAATAGCACTGAAGATTACTATAGTGTCTGGATGCACACTAAGACGGGTAGTTTAGGCTTTTGGTATTCTGAAAATCCTTACGGACCGTGGACACAATTCTACTACACTGACTACTGGACAACTGACGACCCTGCAAATCTGAACTATCAACCGAAACTCTCTCCAAAGTGGATAAGTGAGGATGGAAGTAAAATGACTTTGATATGGTCTGACGCGATGAGAAATGCCGCTGGAAATAGCCACTCCATCAACTACAGGTGGAATCAGATGGAAATTGATATCGGAACCAATTAAAACTACAGGTTACAGAATTGCTACACTATTGTTTAACATAAATAATGAACTTCGAATCTCTCGAACTATTTCGTAACCCTAGTTAAAACCAATTTTTTGCCCATCATCTTAATCTATTTTTCTAGCTTCCGGGCATAAATAATCATCAGCGGCACACCAATGAAACCGCCACCTAAAAAACATATTTCAGGCCAGTAATTCCCTGAAGACTCACTAGCATAAATTGAAATCCAAAGTCCAAACAGTAGAACCCCTCCAAAAACAAACGCCATTAATCGACTAACAAGCTTCAAAAGCTCAGGCTTTCGAAAAAACTCACCAATAAACCAATCAGGATACTTCACAAGAAAAACGAGCAACGGAAAGTTCAGCATTCCCACGGCAAACAACGCAATAGAAAGTCTTTCTACACTCAAATTTCCGCTTTGAAGCCTCAAAAGAAGTTGTAGTAGAGTTATTCCAACCAAGACCAAACCTACGATAGGTTTCAACATACTCGAACCTTTTCAAGCACAAGAGATACCAAGCACACTAACTTTAAAGAGCAGAAAAACTTAGAGCTTCAAAGCAAAATATAAACTTGAACATACCGAACATCAAATCTAGACGACCCTAAACTTTGAGGCTCACTAACATGTCTATAAACGACCCACACCTGGAGGCTCTAGAGATCTTACCACATCAGGTCCTCCAGAGGATTGGTCTCAAATACTATGCCTACCCACCAAACAAGCCAGTTAAGCCACTCATAAAGAGGCTTTCTGTGCTATCTTGAAACAAATCAATTTAATTCAGGTTTATAATTGTTAGGAAAATCCATTGAAGCAACAATCGTAGAATCAAAGATATTTGATATCAACTCTCTCTACAAGCCTGTTGGTTTACTGTAATATAGAACTATTATGAGCAGTTTGCAGACAAATTACAAAAGTCTAACCTCAAAAGCCAATTATTGACTTCGAGTGTTACACTCCTCTTCAGACATCGCCTCCGAAGGCGGTAAGAACTCGTGGATTGGTGTTTGGTCGATGCCATCTCTTCTATAGTGGCGCCATCTAAAAGTTGTAGCTTTACCATCCTTAATTAGTTTGGTGTGACATACTTGAATACTGATGAACTCCCAATGGGTAGTCGATCCCTTGAAGTCCGCAAAGTTCACATAAGCTCCAATATACTCAGGTATCTTTGGCATTCCTGGCAAAGCTTGTACTGCGGAGCGGTCAGAATTTTCAATATGGGGTAGACCATCAGCTCCGCCATCATAAAATGTAATATGGGCCGCTGATCGAATATTATGAACGTAGTTTAGAAGCTCAGCGGTTTTCGCTTTATCCCTATATTCCGCCACTTGAGGAATGGCGATTGACGCCAAAAGTGAGACAATGGAAACAACAACTAAAAGCTCTACCAGCGTGAATCCTTGTTCATTTTTCATAATCCTACTCCGCAAATCTACTCTATCTTATATCTAGAATCGGTATATAGATCTGAAAACTTGAATAAATACTTATATATTATAGTAAAATAGGGGATTCCATCATCCCATCCATAGTGGATATCACCAGTCTTTCCACTTAAGTTCCGCTGCGACTAGGCCGACTCAACTATGTATCAATTTTGTATCGGTAGTCATAAGTACAACTTCAAAGCAGAGAATAGGGCTCTGAAAGAACTAAAGAACAATTTTTGAAGCAATTTCTGGCATCTAGTTGATTAGTACTAAATGAGCGAGTCCAGAATTTAAGATAATACTTTAAAACTGAAA
>CALKYB010000140.1 GCA_938003565.1 uncultured bacterium | reverse complement strand
TGGAACTATTTGAGTTAAATACCGAGGTAGAAGATATGGCGATTTACCAATAGTAATCGGCATAATGACAAAGAAAAACCCCAGAAAACATATTAAATACGCTGACAGGAAAAACAAAGCCCTTTCTCTCGAAGACAAGTCTGCTTTAAAAAAACCGATTTTCTCACCTTCACTTCTCTGACGATACTCAAGGGCATACCTTACAACTAAAAAACTAAGACTTCCTATTACAAAAAATAGCTGAACTCCTATCAAAGCCAAGAGATCATAAACGTAGGAAGTGAATGAAACAAAACTAAGAACGATGGAGTCAAAAATATCACGAAAATCCCAAGTCTTAAACAATACAGACTCGCCCTTTTGGTCAGTGGTTGAGGCCGGCCAAACATACTTAGATTTTAAATAAACAATCAGCAACACCGAAAGGAATAAAAACAAAGCTTTAAGTAGAGGAATTTTTTGCCTCTTCTCCAAAGGAATAACCAAACAAACAAAACAAACTACTATGTTGATCAATCCAGTCTCTTTTATCAAAAAAGAAAGTAAAGCTAAAAGCGTCAGAGGCCACCACTTGGATCGCAGGAAACAAAAGAGTATACCTACAGTACAAAGAGCCAAAGAAATCTCCATATACAAGGAGCTGACTTGAGAACGAAAGACTGGAACAAAATAGCAGCAGGCTGTTAACAAAATCGCCAATCTTAAATCAAACAACGCTCTGCATATGGAAAACAGAATACTAATAGTCAAAGCTGTAAGAAAAAATTGAAACAAATGTAGGGAAACGAGTCCTGACGAGCCAATTCCAAACAACTTTAAGATCAAAGCTGTAGCCCAAACAAAGGGTGAATCTGCATGATGATTGGGGCCACCCTGGGAATAACCAGGCATTGACAAGAGTTCTGAAAAATTAAAGTTGAGCTCACTCAAAGTCACTGCAGCGGGTATAATACCCGCCGCATCATCCCAGTAAGGCAAGAGGTGTAGAGAAGCAAAACTATCAACAAAAATTAAAAAGAAGAAAATAAGAAAAGACTTCAAAAATTGGGCTGATTTGGAATTCAAACTCACCTAGCCCTCCTTTTCTTGAATGTAGGAAGCATACTCGTCCCAAAACAAACTCCAATCTACTGAGACATTCTCTGCGGAAGGATTGGCAAAGGAGATATTACTACCAGAATTATTTAATTTAAGTTTAACTGGTGGAACCTTCAACCTATTCTCAAACAGCTCTGTATTAACCAAGCCTATCCAATCTAAGGTTTTGCTTATTAAACCAGAAGGCCTGACTACCTTGGAAGGTTTCCCTATTAACTCCAAATAGCAATTAGCAAGCTCAAAGACTGGCAAATAGTCGGATGAGCTCTCAGGATTGCCAACCAAAAACTCCTCTTCTTGCCTACTACTCTCAACCAAGCCTGGTATCAGGCGATCAGGATTCTCAAGAGGACCTATAGGGTTTGGAATCACAACTTTAGACAGTGAGAGGTCATTCCTTTCTGCCTGCAGCAATAATTCATCCCAAACAAGCTTCTTGGATTTAGAATAGTTGGTTATTCTGCGATCTTGCCTTCCTCCCTCTCCCGGCTCAAAAAATGAGCCAGACTGGATAACCAGACTACAACCTGCTTCCTTGAGGTTCTGAGTAAGACTTGCCAGTGGTTTGACTCCTACCTCAATGGAGCGCTCCATATCATAACTATCTGTCCGATAGTCAACCATATGATGATGGTGATTTATCCAAATATCCGGTTTTTGCTCTTCAATCCAACTAAGAGTCCCACCTTCTTCGACCGGCAAAGAATAATAAAACTCTACGGAGGGGTTAGATTTTAGACGTCGAAGTCTTTGCTGTTTCAACCCGCTATAAGAATTTTCACTCGAAGGTAAAAGAATTGCAACTTTATGCTGCTTTGCAATCGCTTGAGCAATAGCAAACCCTGTAAATGACGAAGCTCCTGTTATAGCTACTTTCATTTTTGTCGTGAGATTCCTTCCTCCAAGGTTTCGAGAATATACTGCACACGCAGCTCATCTATACCGGGATGACATCCAATCCAAAAGCTATCCTTCATTATCCTGTTAGTTTCTGATAAGTCTCCAACAGTACGATAATTAACTCCTGAGTAAGCTGGTTGCTTTGTAAGATTACCACCAAAAAGTAAGCGTGTACCAATCTTTGATTCTTCTAAAAAGCGCACCATTTCACTTCGATCAATTCCATTTTTACAGCTCAAAGAAAAACCGAACCAACAAGGATTCACCTCCTCGGGAGGCTCTACTGTATCAAAGTGTTCGGCTAGACTAGGACTCGACAAAACTCCTAGCTTAAGGGCATTCCAATTCTTCAGTCTGGCATCAAAAAACTTAGGTAACTTTTCCAGCTGACTCAATCCAATAGCCGCCTGCATGTCGGTGGCCTTAAGATTATAACCGAGGTTTGCATACACATACTTATGGTCATAACCCTCCGGCAAGTTATCAAAAGGCCAGTTAAACCTTTTTCCACATGTATTGTCCTTACCTGGAGGACACCAACAGTCTCGTCCCCAATCCCTCATACTCTCAGCAACCTTACGAAGAGCCATGTTTTTTGAAATAACAGCTCCCCCTTCACCGGTGGTAATTTGATGGGCAGGGTAAAAACTCAGAGTAGAGTATTCTCCAAAGCTTCCAACTGGTTTACAACTATCCCCTTGCCCGATACTCGCCCCAAAAGCATCACAACAATCCTCAACTAAAAACAATCCTTCTTTTTGACACCACTCTGAAATAAGATCAGCTCGGTATGGCAAGCCCAGAGTATGGGCAATAACAACGGCTCGTGTCTTATCACTCTTAGCCTCAATTACTTTTTCCAAAGTAGTATTGTGAGTAACAAAATCCACATCTACAAAAACTGGAACCAAACCACTCTGAACAATAGGGTTAACTGTAGTTGGGAATCCTGCTGCAACTGTTATGACTTCAGAGCCAGGCTCAATTCTTCCGTAAGGATGGTTTGCCATCCCCTGAGCAATTAAGCTACTGACCGCTACTAAGTTAGCGCTAGATCCACTATTAACAAAAAGAGAGGCTACTTTAGTTCCAAATTGTTCTGCAATTTTCTTTTCAAATTCCTTAGCATATCGGCCAGAGGTCAACCAAAGGTCCAATGATGCATCTACTAAATTGAGTAGATCAGCCTCATCAAGAGTCTTTGCGGTGACTGGTATATAGGTTTCGCCAGGGACAAATTTAGAATCAACAAATTCATTTTCATAATACTTTTTTACTTCAGAGTAGATACCCTCTCTAGAATGAATTTTCTCAAGCATTTAAAAAGTCCAAAAAATTAATGATCGAACAGAGTCCACTAACTAAGCAAACCCTGATATCTACTTATTTGCTCAGACGAAACTCGCGCAGCGACTTCAGCAGAATTATAGTAAGCTCTATACCACTCTGCTGTCCACTCCAAAGCATCCTCCAGACTCAAAGTAGGCTTCACTCCTAAAAGTTTATCTGCTTTAGAACAATCCAATTTCAACACCGAGGACTCTTTTAGAGTTGAGGTATTTGAAACTTCCTTCGTCCACCTGGACTCAGGCCAGAAACTGGAAAGGGTGCTCACCACTTTTTCAACATCAACATGAGAGCTATCACTGGGACCAATGTTAAAACTCTCACCACTTAGCTCTGGGCGAGCAGCAAGCTGTTCTGCCAACAAAAGATAAGCATAAAGTGGCTCAAGAACATGCTGCCAAGGTCGAATATGTCCAGGATTTCGCAAGTGAACACTTTCCGATGCAACCCAAGATCTGACACAATCTGGCACAAGCCTATCTACCGCCCAATCTCCACCCCCAATTACATTTCCAGCTCGAACTGAACAAAGACCAGCATTGGATTTATCTTTAAAAAAAGAGTCATAATAACTTTTATAGACAAGCTCAACACAGGCTTTGGAAGCACTATAGGGGTCACTTCCTCCTAAACGATCAGATTCCGCAAATGGTAGTCCCGCAGAGTTGTTTTGATAACATTTGTCTGTCGTAACAATGACTAAGGACTGAAGAGAATCTAATTCTCGACAAACATCCAGTACGTTGACTGTCCCAACTACATTAGTCTGATAAGTTTCGATTGGATCTAAGTAAGACCGCCGAACCAGAGGCTGTGCTGCTAGATGAAACACCACATTCGGCTCAAAAGACTTCAATGCAGTTTTAAGCGTATCCAAGCTGTTGATGTCGCCAACATTATGCTCCATTCTTGAAGCCAAATCTAGAGCTTCAAACATTGAAGGCTTAGTAGGAATTCCAATCGAAAACCCAGAAACTTCCGCCCCAAAAGAGTCCAACCACTGACTAAGCCAGGCACCCTTAAAACCGGTATGCCCAGTAATAAAAACCCGTTTACCCTTGAAGAACTTTTTTAAACTCAAGACACTACTCCTTCCGTTAACTTCTAAGCCTTGGCACCATAGTGAGCCCATGGAGCGACTGTATCCTTCGCCCAAAGGTCTTCCAAAACTTGTCGATCCCGAATAGTATCCATGCACTGCCAAAATCCATGATGGTGATAGGCCATCAATTGCCCATCCCGAGCAAGTCTCTCAAAAGGATCTCGCTCTAAAATTGTAGTGTCATCAGTTAAGTAGTCGAAAATTTCAGGCTCGAAGGCAAAATATCCTCCGTTAATCCAACCTTCCCCCAAGTCAGGTTTTTCAAGAAACTCGGTAATCCTCTCTCCTTCCAAACTTAAATTACCAAACCTAGCTTTGGGACGGACTGCAGTAAGAGTAGCTATTTTACCATGGGACCGGTGAAACTCTAAAAGCCCGTCGATATCGACATTCGCTACTCCATCACCATAAGTCAGAAAGAACGTCCCCTTAGGTCTAAGAATATTCTCCATTCTCTTAACTCTACCACCAGTTAATGTTTCGTTGCCGGTGTCATACATATTAACCCGCCAATCTAACTTCGGAGCATTGAGATACTCTAGGGAACCATCCTTCAAACCAACTGAGATATCAGAGCTCAAAGAATAGTAGTCAATAAAATATCGTTTAATGTATGAACCAAGATAACCGAGGGTTAAATAGAAGTCTCGATAATCAAAATGAGCATAACCTCTCAAGATATGGAGCAAAATGGGACTACCGCCAATATCAACCATAGGCTTCGGCCTAACAGAAGTTTCTTCCGCCAGCCGAGTTCCCTTACCACCACACAAAATTACAACAGGAATATCTTTCATAATTGTATTAAAATCATTGGTCAGCTCAATTCACCAAACACTTCCCTAGAAGGCTACAATCAAGGTACTTGATTACTTTATCAGGCTATCGTAATCACAGACTTCTCGCATTAAAAAAGCTGTTCAATCCCCAAAATATCTACTATCCTACCCACCAACCTAAATGCTCCTATGACCCGAAACCAAACTCCTATTGATGGGGTGAAAATTGTTGAAAAGAGAATTATTCGCGATCAGCGTGGTGCTATATACCACATGCTCCGTAGCGACGACCCAGAGTTCAGCAAGTTCGGAGAAATCTACTTTAGTGAGGTTAGAAACGGTATCGTAAAAGGCTGGCACTTTCACACCTTAATGAGCCTAAACTATTTGTTAATCTCTGGAGAAATTCTACTAGTACTCTTTGACGACCGCGAGGACTCCCCCACTCGAGGCAGCTATAACGAAATTCAATTAAAAGAAGCCGATCAAAACAAACTAGTTCAAATACCCCCATTAGTATGGAACGGATTCAAGGGAGTTGCTGAACCACGATCAATAGTAGCAAACTGCAGCGACATCCCCCACGATCCAGACGAAATTCTTCGCAAGCCAATAGACGATCCAATTTTCAATTACGACTGGCAAGTAGACAAGAACTTACCCCATGGATAAAACTGTATCAATCTGCATTCCGGTTTTTAATGAATCGGAAAACATCGAGAACGCGATCAGCTCGGTAGAACGTCTTTTCTCAGAGAAGTTAAAAACCTATTCCCTAGAAATTATAGTTACGGACAACGGCTCCTCTGACGATACTTGGGAAATCATTGAAAAACTCTCAAAAAGCAGACCAAACCTAATTGCATACAAATTCTCCAGAAACTTTGGATATCAAAATTCTGTATTTGCCGGACTATCGCTTGCTACTGGAGACGCCATAATAGAGTTAGATGCGGACCTACAAGACCCCGTGGAAGTCATACCAGAGTTCATCGAATCCTGGGAGGAAGGCTATAACGTGGTTTATGGAATTAGAACTGCTCGCTCTTGCTCAAGAGTTAAAAAACTTGCCTATGGGTTCTTTTACAAAACAATGGGGGCCTTGGCAGAGTTGGACATACCACCTGACGCGGGTGACTTTCGCCTCATTGACCGCAAAGTTGCCAACGTGCTAAAGGCCCTAACGGAGAAAAATCTATATCTTCGGGGGCTAATTTCACATATCGGCTTCAAGCAAAAAGCTATCTACTATCAGCGAAACTCGCGCGAGCTAGGAGAGAGTAAATTTTCATTCAAAGACTACTTCATCTTCGCTTTTGACGGAATAACTGCCTTCTCGAAGAAACCTCTCCGAGGAATTGCCTTTGTCGGTGTGATACTTTTCTTTCTATCGTTCGGCCTAGGAACCTACTACTTACTAACTTCTTTAATTCGTGGTTCCGGCGCACCTGGCTTCCCAACGACAATTATAATTTCACTGGCTCTTCATGGTATAAACTTTATCTTTCTGGGGATTATTGGAGAGTATTTATCAAGGATCTTTGATGACGCCAAAAACAGGCCTCGGGTGATAATATCTGAAAGTATCAATTCAGAAGACCCACCACTCTTTCTCTAAGGAAAGCGCTAGCCCGGGGCATAATCCTTACACGTTCCGTCGACCTTCACTAACCTCATCAACGAAATTTCGAAATCACCTTTCTCATAGTGCTTAACCTTCTCGAAATACATCCCTCCCCTAGTTTCTCTCGCCCGCTGAAGGGTTAGAAATACTGGCTGTGTGAAATACTGATCACTAATATAAAAGTAGGGACAATCTTCGAGATAAGAGCGATCCAC
>CALKYB010000139.1 GCA_938003565.1 uncultured bacterium | reverse complement strand
TCTAGAAGCTTTATTTGTGCGTATCGGAAAGATTTTTAGCCTTGTTTTTAATTTTTTTTACAATTGTGAATTCGTTCAGACTTGTGAAAAGCGTGAAATGGTTTTTTTTGCTTTTGTGAAGTTTAGCTTCGAGTAAGGCGGGGATATTATTCTTGATTTATTAGAATCTAAACTTCACGGAGTGGTCGATGATATTTTCTTTATTCGGGCATGTAATTGGCTGGTTTATAATTGTGGCTTGCTTGTTTCCTTTTTTGAATTTCTGGCTTTACGTTCAGGGAGGTGAAAAAGCCCACTGGTATTGGGGGCGAAATTGGTTTAATCGATATTTTTGGACTCGTTTAATCGTAGCTTCAATTCTAGCAGATTTAGTTTTGATTTTTGGATTAGAGAAAATATCCATTCTTGCTGGGTGTGGGTTGGTGATTGAAGGAATCCTAGCTTTTTTGGCTTGGATTAAATTGAGTAAAGAGAATTCGATCTCAGCCAGTCGCCTAAAAGGCGTCTTTATTATTGGTGGGAGTGCTCAGTTGGCTCTAGTGTTATTGCTTGTTGCCGTAGGGGAAATTTATACCTAGTGACGGTAGGTATTTTACACCACGCTTTTCAATTTTATTTCAGTGAAGTTTTTGATTTGATGGAGCAGGCAGGTGCCTGCTCCATCAATTGTGATTGTTCCTAGTAGCGAGTAGTAGGAATATCACTGCCTCTTCGTCCCCACCAATAGTGGCCTCTTCCTCTAGACCAACCTTGGCTGGTTCCGTATCTGCTTCCACCAGTTTTTTCAGTGAAAGTCTTAGATGCGTAAGGATTGGTTCGCTTTGTGCGATCAATCTTCTTCGTTACACCAGTTGTTCCAGCGGCTGAACGCTCAAAAGGAGGAGGCGCTGTTTTTACAGGCGTAGTTGGTAGAGCGGCATTAGTTCCGTGGTTTGTAGAACAAGCCGATAGGAGAGCTACAGATCCTGCAGCCAAAATAAGTTTAATTTTCATGGATACTCCTATTTGAAAAATACTTTTAGGGTGTCACGCATAGACTTAATGTTGTTGACCATGGAAGATCCGGTCTTTGTAACATCTCTATATACGTCAAGTTTCTCTTTGCTTGATTCGTATTTGTGTCTTTGGTTTAGTCTGTCGCGGTTAATTACAGCAATTTGTTCTGCTGTTAAGTGACCTTTAACATCAAGTTGAGTATGAGCTTTTCTAGCTTGCTCAGAAGTTAACTCGCCTTCAAGGTAGGCTCTTTCAATAGCAGCATGCATATCAGCGTTTGAAAGCTGGCTAGTGTCAGATGTTCCAACAGCCCCTATTTGGCCAAACTCGTTGCTGTAGTTGCTGCCAGCTGAGCAAGCACTCAAAGCTAGTGCAAGGCCTGTGGCCAAAATTAGATTTCGTTTTTTCATACTACTACTCCATAAAGATTGATAAAAACTAAAAAAAAATTAAAAAACCAGCGGAGTTCTGCTGGGAAGGTGTCACTGTTATGGATTTTAGTTTAGAATTTGTGCTCTTTATTTGGAGAAATAAGTTCTTGTAAATTCAAGACTTTGTCTCTGTATTTAGGATTGTTTGAACCTAAGAGTAACTTGCTTTTTCATCGTGAAACTTAGATAACGGACCTTTGGGTTCGAGTAGAATAATTAGCGATAGGTTTGGGTTTAGTTTGCGAAGGTATTGGCCCTCAATTTCTGATCCGAAGCCTATCCTGGGTTTCTAGAGGTTACTTTACAGGAGGTTATCCGTGTCTAACAATTTGTTTAGCGTTGGTGAGTCGGTAAATCGCCGGCTTAATTCAGTTCTAAGTTCCTTGCAGAAAGATTCGCTAGAATTTAGTACTGGCGGACTGAGTAATGCGAATTCTCATCTGCATGAGGCTCTTCAAGCCAAGGGTTTTGAGGCTGTGACAGCTGTCAGGAGTGCTTTAAAAGGAATTCCAGCGAGCTGTGAGCCGGTTATTTTGGAGCTTGGTAAGGCCGAGGGTTCGCAGTATGAAACTTACTATCGAACTCTGACAGAGATTAAGCAAGTATCTGAGACGGCCATGAGTAATGACCAGCAAGGGGATGCTTTTGGTTGATGTCACTTTGTGTTCTTGATTTTTACTAATGGTTGTGAAACTCAGGTTGGCTTCGATATCATTATAAGATTTTTATGCCGAGCTAGCTTTTTTTCTTTAATATTTGATTTGGAGCTCTGGCTTTTGATGTAGAATAGGAATTACTTTTCTAGATCAAACCAAAACATAAGGTCGGTATCTTTTCTATTAGAGCTGCTCCAATATGGGAAACCACTCCAAGTGTTTCCACCATTATTTGATATTTGTGCGTAGCCATCCTCAAACGCAAGCTTTGGCGAGAACCCGTACATGGTTCCGTCTCTAAGAGGCCAAGTGGTGTATGCTGTTGAGTTGTTTGCTGATAGTTCCAATGAATAGCTTTTTCCAGCTTTTAGATTGATAATTTTACTTAGAGGTATATCGAGCCATACTTGGCAGCGATACCAGCTACTGCAAGAGCTATCGAGTGGTATTTCGCTAGCTGGAATTGAAATCGTATCTAGGAGTATGTCATTATTTTTTATATCAACTACCAGTGGCCCAGATCCTTTTGCTCTACTCACGTACAGTTTCAAAGATTTTAGCTTTAGATCTTTTTTTGGATTCATAGTTTGGCGTAGGCGCTTTGTATTGCTTACTTCTTGCCTAAATCCTCCTGTCTTTGAGGAGAAGGAATTAAAGTAGCCTTGACCTTCAAGGTGGTCAGTTTTTCCATCGAAGGTAGTATCTATATTTAGTTGTAATACTGGTACATGGTAAAATCGTTGAGTCCAGTTTCCTGCCTTCGTGCCTTCTCTTGAGTTCCAATTGTCTAGACCAAATCCTGCCTGATCCTTGTCATTCTCAGTGCCCATTATTAGTCCGTTTATCGAAATAAAGTTTGCAGCAGCATTAGAGTCGATGTTTTCCATAACTAGAAAGTAACGCTCCCCTGCGGTAAGAGATGCTGGAGTAGGGAACTTAATAGTAGCGAACGAAATATCATGGTCGTGCTTTTTGCTTTTTGGAATGTTTTGTAAGTTAGGCCTATAGTGTGTTGTCGCTAGAATATTGTTGCTTGGGGCTGTATTGGTGCTATTGGCGGTTCGCAAGGTTATTCTGATATGTCCTCCGGTTCCAGAGGCGTAACCTGGTCTTCCACCATGAGATTCTATTTCATGTTTAAACCAAGTTTTCAGACTTAAAAGGTCTCCTGTTTTTGAAGGATATATTTTGAAACCAGCTATACTATTGGAGTTTAGTTTCATGTTATGAAGTGACCAGGCTGCTAGGCCAGTGCCGTAATAGCTCTTCGATTGGTTCGAGGGTTTTTCGCCCGAAGCCATAAGTTTAATTTTTGTACTTTGCCACTCTGTTTCTCCTGGTTTTCCGTACCAAAGGGTTACGAATAGCTCTGAGCCGTTTGTCGGGAGGTTGTTTACGGTTACTCTGTTTGTTGTACCAAGTTTTCCGCTATCAAAGATGTCAGATGCGGAGTCTTGGCTGCCTATATTTAGTGCAAAAGAGCTTCTTGGGTCTCCGACGGACCATTCAAATACTACACTTTTACTCTTAAGCTTTGCTCCTGTTTGATGTGAGGTGATGCTTGGAGCTTGCAGATTTGACGGATTGGTAGTGGTGGTTGAGCTTGTCCTGCCGGTGGTAAAGCTTGCAATTTCAGATTCCGTTGATTTTTTTCGCGAACGGTCGCGGGCAATAAGTTTGTAGTAGTACTTCGTATTAGGTTTTAGGTTTTTAAGTGGTTGATTGTAGGAAGTAGAAAAGAAAAATCCTTTGTATGGTCCACTGGAACCCAGTGATTTTGTCTCCCCAAATTTTAGCATAACTCGAGCCGGTCTACTGAGGTTTGCGATGATTCTAACGGAAGTGGCATCAATTTTGATACTCTCATGTGAAATGAATTGAAGTTCATCAGGGGCTGAAGTCTGAGACTTAGATCGCCTTAATCTGCATTTTTTATTTCCGTCGAGTCCCCACCCGTCTCCGATGGGAGCGACATCAATACATTCTCCATAGACTAGGGTGCTCGATAGTATGAAGATCGTGAGGAAGATAATTTTTGCTAGTTTCATTTTATCATTTTTTGAGGCGATTCCGTGGTCCATTTATAGATCGACAATAAGTGGGAGAGACTTAATAGACGGGTTTGTATGCCGTTAAGGATATGATATTATTGAGTATTTGCAGGTTTGAAGGGGTGTGTTGGGAGAGCTTTTAGACTGAACAGTAGACTTATGATTTGCCTAAGTTGTCCGCAGTTTGCTGTGGTTAAACTGCAAGATCTTTGAGAGCAAAAGCCCCAAAGTTTTTTTTGGGGCTTTTGCCGAAATTTAAAATGGGGAGCTATAAAGGATAACCCGCTCTATCTCCAAGAGGAATATCACCAAGAAGTCCGTATTGATTTACACTAACTGTGGTGAAGTCTTCAGAAGATAAAAGTGCATACCATGTGCCATTTGATGGTCGCCAAATAATAATATCAGTTCTCCCATCATCATCTAGATCTTTCTGCACGGGTACATCTCCAAATTCAC
>CALKYB010000138.1 GCA_938003565.1 uncultured bacterium | reverse complement strand
AATCACTAAGAAAACTGAAGAAGAAAGCGAAGTTGAAAGTGACTTTTCAGAGTACGAAAAAAAGCAAGCCGAATCCTATTTCACAATCGGTCAGAAGGTTCGTCTCGAGTTACTTTGGGATGGTAGCCGATGGCTGGTTACTGAAGACAACGTCCTCTAAAACCTAGCTCCAAATTATCTTGCTTGGCCGATCTCAACTGAGCAAAAAATCGCTCCGGTGATCATTTAGTTAACCAAACGAAACTTCTCAGAAGTTTCGCTTAGCCGACATCAACTCAAACACGATAGATTTGAAGATAGGTTTCTTCAAGTTTTACCAAAGCTTATTCCACCATTGGTCGTCTGGCTTCTTCACGGGCTCGGATAAATCAACTCCGGTGAAATCAAGTTTTTTACGAATATCATTGATATCCCAGCCAGTAAGATTAGCTAGGGTTTCGGCCTCCTTATTGAACCGAGTGGGCAAGGTCGATTTGTAAGACTTACTAGCTTCGCATTTGTTGTAATCCCCTTTCCATGGATGTCTAAGAACATACCTTGCTTGATAGTTCTGAGTGTCTTTAGTTTCCTGAAATCTTAAATCATCAGGAAAAGTCTTGTTGTCATAGCGCAGATGCAAACGAGTAACCATAACCGGCACTGGCCCACCCCCTGGACGACTAACTCTTCCACCACCAATTGGAGGCCAATTAATAACCCCAGGTGGTCGAGGCCCTGCGTCATCTCCCAACCAAAAGACACCCAACTTTTTTAATTCCTCAGGGGATAAAGGATCAGAAGCGCACGGGTCGCACCATCCCATATTCCAGAAATACTCTAAAAAGACAGCTTTGGAATTTTCCTTCCTAACTTGCTCTGTAAACATAGCCTTGTAGAATTCCCCAAATTCTTTTTTGACATAAACTGGAATATCACCTCCGGTAGGCAACTTAACTGTTCTATAGTTAGTAGTTTCCACCCGTCCTTGCTTGGTTAAAACATAAACCAATAATTCTTGAGGACCTTTGGCATTGATCATTCCTAAGCGAATCGGCAAGATAAACTTCTCTGACTCAAAGGCTACCTGTAGGGGACGAAGATAGCTCAAACCGGTCTTTTTTTGTTTACCTAGATTAACCTTAGCAACAAAAAACTTTAATCCTTGATTTATATAGGGTTTGAGAGCTTTGCTAGCTCCGTCTGGAATGTTGTATTTTTCCTGTTTCAACCATGTCTCAAGACCTGTTGATTCCTTCGCAGAGAGAATAACAATATCATACTCTCCGACCGTATATTCGGCCTCGACCGTCACTCCAAGTGACTCACTTTTTTTAGAAGAACCTACTCCCCCCATCATGTCCACTGTATCTGCAGCACTAGTAATACGTGATTTCATCCGAAGCACGCAGGGATCACTATCAAAATACTCCACAAGTCTTGGAGCGGTGAAAGCATCAATCCTTTCAAAAATTGCTTTATCAGCGACGTTTACCTGGCCTTTCTGCAAAATGCTCGGCACCGGAATAACCATGGCAAACTCACTAAGATCTCCCTCATAGTCATTCATCATACTTAAGACAGTACGATTTTTGTTCCTCGCAATAACTACCTGAGAAGCCGAATTGTAGAGATCGGCATCAGCTTTTCCGACATAGAATCCGCAGAAAGCAGATGCTCCGCCTATTGGTAAAGACACTATAAAAAGAAGTAAGAGAAACTTTTGGCCTAATAAATCTAACTTTCTACAATTCATGTGATCTCCTTAAAACGGTATTGTGAAGTTTTTTTAACTCAAACTGGCAATCTTAGTTGTTGTTGGATCTTAGAGTTATTGGCAAAAAAAGAAGCGCCTCCCCAGGAATAAGCCCGCCCTTTTAATATCGTATTATAGATCGGAATGAAAGGTGAGAGAAAGAACAAGGCTAAAATTGGTCCATTCTCGAAGTAAAAGTAAAAGCTAACAAGATGAGCCCCTAGAGCTAGCAAAAAACTGTGCATTAATTTAGCAAAAAAGGCGTCTGGAGAAGTTCTAGGATCGGAAACCATAAAGAAGGTAAACACCAGAAATGAACCGTTAGACAAACTAAGAGCTAAGATTTCCAATTCATAGCCAAGGTATAAATGACGATACACAAACCAGATAAGAACGTAACAGAAGAGAAAAGATATGCTCATGACACTCGCCCTTGCTCTTGCAACCAAGAGCGAACCTAAGGCTACCACCAGAAGCATTAGCCCAAATCCGGACCCCCATTGACCTCCTGACACCCAGGCGTCGTCAAAAAAAAGGATAGCCACAACGACACCGAAATTAGCTGGATTTATAAAATGACGATTAGCTATTCTAATGAAAAACTTTGAAGAGATAGCTATCACTGGCACTAGAAGTGCCACGGAGTAGGAGTTAGTTCTAAGCAATAAAGATAGGCCTAGACAGGTAATTAAAGCGGAGAGCATGCTCCTATTAGATAGACCAAAGCCACGATTTAAAACAAGTTGAGACAACAAACCGGAGAGAAATATTAGAGCCGCAATGTTTAAATCTAGAGAAAAATCGTAGTTGAGCGCTCCCCAAGCCAAAAGAAAGCTCATGCCAACTATGTGCAGAACTCGAACATCCTTCAAAAGATAATTACGATTCTCAACCATACAAAAGTACTATTCCCCCGCCACGATAAACTCTGTGCTTCATAGAGAATCTTCACCCGGGGGTGTAGCAGTTCGCTCGGCAATCCCAAAGGCGAGTTCTTGCTACTCTTTACTTTCAAAATCGACGTCAGAGCCAAATGGATAAGCCTTCTCTGCAGCTTCTGCAAAAGGAGGAAACTTATTACCTATTAAGCCTCCAATAGCATTGCCGACTTCTCGCCCGAATATCTTAGCATCTCCATGACCAGTTCTTAAATCGCCCTGACCAATTTTCTCGTCTCCAAACTGATAAGGCAAATGAACGCAGGACTGAGTGTACTGCTCCACAGCGGCAATGGCCTGATTAATTGGACCCATAATTGCTGTTAACTCTCCAGAGATTTCCGCAAACTTTTCTTCTAACTTTGCAATATGTTTCTCAGCCATCCCCATCATTTGAGCCGACAATGATTCAGCCAATTTCTCTGGATCTAAGTTATCAACAAATTCCTGAAAACGCTCTAAATCAAACTTTTCTCCAAGACTTTCAATATCAATAAACTCACCGAGCTTATCCTCGGCTGCATCACCTAATTCGTCAACCTTATCATCGAACCTATCTCCAACCTCACGAAGACTTTCTTTAACTTCGCCAGTAATCGGATCGATAACAGCATTTACCTGCTCCAAGGCTTCATTCGTCTCTCTATCTAAGGCACCTGTAACATTCTCAATATACTGAGATGCCGACCCTAAATCATCTTCTAAATCACCCAGCAAAGCGTCACCTTTCTCGACATTACTAGCTACCCAGGCAGAAACTTGCTTATCCGGTAAAACCATACTTACTGTTTCAACAATAGTATTTTTTCCACTTTCTCCTAACTCAGCCATCACCGTGTTTATAGAACCAGCCAGATGCTCAGACTTCTCCATAAAACTGCCGCAAGTCTCAATTAAACTACTAAAATCCAATTCTCCAAGGTCAATCTTTTCCCCTGGAGCTCGACTGCTTGAAGTTGATTCACTAGACTCTGGCTCACTGCTCTCAGAACTTTCATCGTCGCCATTAAGACGATCTTCAACATCATCCAATGCATCGCCAGCTTGATCTAAACCGTCTCGAATTTGCCCCGGAGCATCACGAATAGCCTCAACACCATCCTCTCCTTTGTCTATTAATTCATTGGCGCGTCCACTTTGAGCTGCAAGCTTCTCACAAGTATTTTCAACCGTAATCCGATCCCTAGTTGCAAGCTCCTGCATTGATGTATCTACAAGCGCTTCAACTGTCTCCTTGTCATAGATATTTCGTAGCCTATCAGCACTGAGGCGGCCCTCTCGAACTCTTCCCCCTAAGGTTCCCGGTAGTTTTTCTATATCATCAAAATTCCCTACCTCTATATCAAGTAAAGGGGAAATATCACCGGCTGCAATTAGTTTATCCTTTTCATGATCTATTAGAGCAGCAATCGGTGTATCATCAATTTGCATTCCTCGATCGAGCTGAGCCTCTATTTCTTCAAGGTCAGCTTGATATTGCTCAATTAGATCAACAGGAATAAGTCCAGACTCCTCGATTAGCGTATTAACTCCATTTCGAACCATATCAGCTGGTGCAGAAGCAATCGTATCAATTAAAGCGTTAACCTCTCCCAAAATTTCATCAACAGCATCCGGGAGATCAATCAATCCATCTTCGGGATTACACATATAGGTCTGACATCCAAGTGCAGGCGTAAAAGGCATTGCTTTATTAATTCCTTTCGCAACCAAAGTTGGTAGAGGAAGCTGTGGATTCATGAAACCTCGAAACGGACATGTGCAAGTAGTTCGCTTATTCCATATCACGATACGAACACTACCAGTTTTATCCGTAGTGAACTTCATTTTGTGAAAGAAATCACTAACCTCACTAACTTGGTTCATCTGAAAACACTCGTTACTATTTGTGGGATAGACAAACTGAAGTTTATCTAAACCAGTTGTTGGTGTCTCAGACCAGTCAGCAAAAAACGCTAAGGGATCTCTGCCTTTGGGTACCAACACATCCCGACGCTCTGAAATTAGCTCTATAGCTTTT
>CALKYB010000137.1 GCA_938003565.1 uncultured bacterium | reverse complement strand
CTAAACCGAGAATCATCAAAAATGTCGTGACCTCGGGGCATCGAGCAACAATCCCTTTTTTTCTAAGTTTATCTCTTTGAATATCAGAGAGAGGAAAACGTTTGTCGCCAGACATGAAAACAGTTCCTAAGTTAGATGAAAAATATTGCTAGCAGTTTAGCAATCCATTCAGGTGAAACAGATTTTCGAATTAAGGCATTCAAGCCTTTTTGAATATATTCCATGTTAGCTATGAGAATGAAAAAAATAAATGGCATTCTAAGAGCAACGAAGAAACCTTCTCCCGCTATACTCTTATTATATCGCTCTAAAAGAATACACATTAGGTCAGAGAGTGCCGCTGCAATAAAAAGAGGGATTGCAATTAGCAGGGCAGCTTGGAGAGTTAATTGAATAAATTTTCCTATATGTAGACTAAGAGCAGCATCGGGCACTATTGCAAAACTAGTTGAAAAAATGGAGAAGAGAGCAGAGGCCATTTTGCTATTGAGTACTGCTAGATTTAGTAGAAGTAAAACTGCAAGTAGGATGCTGTCTTTTGGGGAGTTTGATGCTAATGGGTTGGACGATTCTGAGACCTTTTGATTTCTACAGGTAATTAAGCGGCTGATCCAAGTGCCGGCAAGAAGGGCAGCATAGGCGGCAAAGCTAACTAGGGTTCCTGTTAAGAAGCCTTTTATAAAGAAGTTAACAAAATCAGAAAAGTTTTGATTAAAATAACCCAGCCATTGATCACTGGATGCCAATCCGGAGCTACTGAGTAAGGGGGCGATGTCTGAGATTAGTATTGGACAATAAAGTAAGACTAGGGAAATAAGAAAACCAAGTCGAGCGAATTTAGGTATAAGACTGCAGCCAAAAATAAAAGTAGAAAGATAAAATCCGAAAATAGTCGTAAGTGTTAAAATCGGAGATATCATGGCAATTCAGCTCCTGAACTTACTGTCGAAATTAATTCCCAGCGAAATATGTTTCGCTGTTATCCCATACCTGTAAGGTGAAGTCTGAGACTTGTTTCCAGCCGAGGTGCGAGAAGAAGTAAACTAAGGATGCCACTGCACAAGCCCGGGCAGTAAGACTAAATATTTCCTCCTCCATGCCGGTAATGGTTCGGAAAATTCCTGCGATAAGACCACCTAGAAAAGCTATCGCCAGTAAAGCGGCGCCAATTTGTAAGGTGATTGTTAAAGCACTAGGTACAAGGGCGAAGTCAAACATTCTCTAGCCTAAATTTCATTTACTATAGGTTAACTGTATCCTACCCCGCATAGCTGGCGACTAAGTTTTCGGTTATTAGAGACCAGCCATCTAATGATACAAACAGCAAAAGCTTAGCGGGTAGGGCCACATATAAAGGATCTAATTTTGTTATTCCCATCGCTACTAATGCTTGAGCAACGCAAAGATCTATTATCAGGAAGGGGAGAAATAAACTAAGACCAGTAGCAAAAGCTTCCCGAAGCTCAGTTACGTAAAAAGCCGGAGCCACAACCCTCCATTCACGAGCCTCTCTCTGTTTTAAAAATTTATCTTTAGGATTCTTGAAATTTTTATCGATATCAGTTGCCAAAAGATGAAATTCTTTAAGAACTTCTGGATCGGTATGTCTAATCATGAATTCTTTCCAACTTTTGCTAGCAACTCCGAGAGCGTCGACCTGCAGAGATTCTTTGTTTCCCGCACTAGTTTGATTTAAGTTTTCAATCGATATGGCAGCATCCTTTATATAGGGATACATAATAAAAAATGTCAGAATAATAGACAGGGCTCCAGTTACAAAAGAGCTAGGAATACTGTTTGCTCCGAGTCCAGCTCGAAGAATTGCAAAGACGGTCGATATCTTTACGAAAGAGCTAAAAAGAAGAGAAATTACACCTAGCAGAAGGAGAGAAAAGAAAGGGAACCCTAGCCCAGAAATTATTTCATTAATTGTCATCAATTTTTAGCCTTTACCTCAAACAGACAAACTCGATTCTACATCGCTGAAGTTTGTTGAAATGACAAAACAAAGTCTATTTCATTTCCAGTTTGTTAGTCAGGTGATTCACTCAAATTTCTCATAGCCTGGGGGATACCGCAAAGGGAATCTCTTAAAAGGCTTTGTCTCAGTGTTGACAGAGAGTGGGGCCTTACTTGGGTAGAACGGTAAGGGCAAAATTGCCATTGATTGTGCCAAGAATAGCGGAAGCCACTCTTTCTCCACTGATTATAAGGCTTACTCTATTGCTTAAGTCAGAGTTGGAGGTGTGTATTGCACCCTCTTGAGCCAGTTCCAGAATTCTTTGAGGTTTGAGTTCCTCCTCAGCTAGCTGAATGCTGACATTGGTGGTTGATTCCGCTGGAGCAGGAGGCTTAATATTCAACTCGGAAATTTCAAAGGCAAAATTTCCTTCGTGTTTAGCCATTTTACACTTAGCGAAAGGGGAGCCGTCGACACTTAGTTTGACATCTGAGTCAACAGGCACTTCTAAATCTATTACCGTGCCACTTCTCATGTAGTCAATAAGCAGGGATGGAGCCACTGCAAGCTCCGCCAAATCAAAGGTTATGTTGCAAGATTGCTTTTTTGCAATTTTGGGATACTCACTAGTCTTAACTTCGGCCACTTTTTCACGCCAAAGCTTATCCAGGTAGTCTACTGCTCGGCTTCCTAGTCCAAACCAAATAGAGAATTCACTACCAGACAAAGATAGTTTACAGTTTACTGTGCAAACTACTTCTACTTCGTTGGGCTCTGTCTCGGCTACGTAGTGGGATTTTACCGGAATAGACGCCTTCCAGTGTTGATTTAGGCAGCTTAAGAGTCTTCTCTCAAAGTATTCGACAATAACGTCTGCTGAAACACCTTCAGAGTCTTTTGCTACTGCATCGGAGATCACTTTTTGACTACTATCATCCATACCGATAACAGCTGCTTCTCCGTCGATTTCTATTGGAACAATTCTGCTTAAGGTTTCTGGGAATATAAATTGAGGAACAACTGAAATTAACTCCGCTTCGGCGCCAAGTGAATGCAGGAGTGGGTTCCAGGCTTTCGGGAACTCTTCAAGCCACAAATTAATCTTGCACCTAAGGTATCCTTTACTGTAGCGAACATGATTTGGGTCAAGCGCCGCCAGTTTCTCATTAGGGTCCCATGAAGTGGGATTGGAGCCCTCGTCTAGTAATTTTCCTTGAACCAGCATTTTTTATATCTTACTTTTTATTCTTCTTACCTGAGGGCTTTGGTTACTTTCTATTTTTATAGGTACTACGTTCATCATTGTCTAATTCTACCAACGCTTCCCTCTTTATTCTGTCTTTGGACATTTGATTTTCCATCAATTTCTCAATTTTCTTCTTTTCTAACCGTTTTTCTACTAAGAGTTTTTCATAGTTCTGTAGTCGAGTCAGGGCTTTTTCGTAGTCCATAGATGCTTTTTTTATCTTCGGGGTGTATTCATCAAACTTTTCTTTTAGTCGAATGGCATAATTGTTTAAACCGGCGACTTTCTGGGAGTCGCCAGATAAAACAGCTGAATTCTTTTTTTTACCCAAGCATTGATCAATCTCTGATTGTAACTGGCCCTGAGCTTGTTCTAGTTCATCAAGGGTTGATTTACGAGTATTCGCAATTTCCTCCACCCGCGACTTCTCTTTTAGTACACCAACCTCCTCAGCCTTCAAAGACCGTAGTATCGAATTAAGTTTACTATTTTCTTCTTTCAAACAAACCCTAAGATGGAGAAAGCTGGATGATCTCGGTTAGAGAACAATCAAGGTCTATAGTTCTTCAAGAGACTGAATTTTAAAAACAGCCCTTCTTAGTAAAGTTCCCAGTAGAGGCATTCTCAATTCCGGGGTAAGTTGGACTAAGTCTTCAGCGGCTCGAGTAAGAGCTGAGCTTCGAACTTTATCGCTTCTTAAAAATTCTACCGCATCGTGACCATCAAGCAGTACGGCTAATGCGACTACCGCTTGCTCTCGGGTGGTAAGAGATCTAAATTTGTCCAGGTTTGGCATCCAGCAGTGACTCAAAATTAAAGGTTAATACGACGGTTGCCCATCGGCGAATACTAGACCATGATGGAGCTTAATCTACCATTACACCATACCAATCGCACAAGGAAAATTTACCTTGGCCGGGCAGGGAATCTCTACGAATTGAGTTTGGGTTGCTCTAGATCCAGGGAGCGGTCGATATTTTTTTGATTTCCTGAAATAGAGGCAATCCCGGGATGGGACCTGGCGCGAAGACTTGACTTTCCCCCGATGAAGCCAAGACAGAAAGTGGCTATGCCTACGAATCCTAATAGTATGAGTAAGGGGGTTAGGGGGTTATCTATCGAGTTAGTAGTTGAGTCTTTCCAAAGTTCATCGTAGCCGGGGAGTAAATTTGCTGCGATAGGCAAACTATTGCTTCTTGGTAGGGCTTGAATATCAACTCCAGACAAATTAACCGAAATGTCTCTATTATTGAGACCAGGGACTGCCCGAGAAATGACCGATTTTATTTCTTCTCTGGAGAGAAGAGGTCGTTTATCTGAAACTATGTGACGAACAACAACAGAGGCCGTTGGGTCATTCGAGGACTCAGGTTTTCTTGTTGAGACTAGGTTAGATCTAACGATTGCACGAACTTCAACTACAGAGGGGAGTATTGAAATTAATCTTTCAACCTCTCGTGCCAATGCTGCGTCTAGGCGAGCAGCTGAGATTTCTTTTGGATTTGGAACAAAGCCCTTATTCTTCAATAGACTTTCAAAAGATTCAGAATCATCCTTTGGTAGACCTAGTTTATGAAGAACAGAAACTGCTCGTTGGTAGTCCTTGGAGGCCACTTTGAGAGAGTAGCGAGGGGATGGAAGATTTTTAGTTTTGGTTCTTTTTATAGAAATTCCAGCCTCAGAAAGCCGTACAATCGTCTCGAGAGATTGTCTATTTGAAATATCGGTAACCAGGTCTTCGCCTGTGCAGGCACTTAATACGCAGAGTAAAACGCACAGACCTAAATTGAAAATTTTCATTAAAACTCCCGCTATTACAACAAAGAACTACCCATAGCGGACTCAATCAATGAAACGCTAAGGTCTGCTGTTTGAAAATCCTTATCAAGTAGGGGGTTGAGCTCAACGAGCTCAAACGAGAGAAGCTTGCCGCTTTCTTGTAAAAGCTCAACTAGTAGATGAGCTTCTCGAAACGTAAGGCCACCTCTGATTGGGGTTTGAGTTCCAGGAACTATTGCTGGGTCGCAAACATCTAGGTCAAAGGAGACAACAAATCCGGCAGTATCCTTAGAAGCTACGTCAATAGCTTTGCTCACAACTGTTGCTAAACCTTCGAGGTCGATATCTTTGATTGTTTTGGCAAAAATTTTGTTCTTAGCAATGATTTTGCGTTCAGGGGGATCCACATCTCGTAAACCAATATAGGCGATGTTCTCCGGGTCAACATATTTCTTGGGGGAGAGGCAACCGGGAATCATTCCGGATAAACAAGCAACAGACATGCCGAAAGCACGGTTACTGGGGCTAGTGTCTGGTAAATTGATATCACTATGAGTGTCAATCCAAATAAGCCCGATTTTCTCGTTATTTTGATTATGATAGTAATCCGATACTGCTGCTACACTTCCAATCGAAACAGAATGATCACCTCCAAGGACTATGGGTAGGCTGTTGCTCTCAAGTGCTGTATTTACGAGAGAATAGATACCTTTGGTTGCAGCAAATACCTGGCCGAGGGAGAGAATATCTTTTTCAACTTGAGATGGTGAGAAAAGTATCTCGTCGGATTTAAAATTAGAGAGGTCACCCAGATCTGTTACTTCCAAACCTAAGTTTCCAAGTTTTTCTAAGAGGCCTCGATCCCTAATCACCGTCGGTCCTTCGTGGCTACCTCTCGTGATTCCTCCCTTATCAAAATTATACCCACAAATTGAGACTTTTGAGCCAGCTTCCAATATCTATACCTTTTTTATATGAATTAAATAGTTTTAGTCTGGACTAAGAGATACCTCAGTTTAAGTCTGTGAGGCGAAACATGCAAGGATTTGTCCTGGGTTACAGTGTAGAATTAAAGCGAAGTTTGAGCTATTTAAATATACTGGGCCTCATTTAAATTTCGGCATTTAACGTATTTAACTCGGTGGCGCAGTGTAAGCCGGGAGGGGGGCGAGGCCTTAAGACAGGTATACCCATCGGATTGAAAGTTCGTCTGTGCCGAAATTTAGTTTGGTGTCAGTATGCCAGCTGATTTTCAATAATAGAAGTTGGACTTATATCTTTCACTCTCCTTACAATTGAAACAAGATTTCTACTTGTAAGAATTTGATAATAGTGAAGAAACTACTTTTTCAGAAAACCTTAATTGCTTTGGAGTCTATATTTTTAATGTCTAGTCGAATTGTAAGTTGCAAGAAAATGGAGAAAGATCTTCCCGGTTTAGAGAATCCCCCTTTTGAAGGGGCACTGGGGGAAGAAATATTTAATAATATTTCGGCAGAAGCCTGGGCGCTTTGGAATGATGATTTGATGATTAAAGTTATTAATGAATATCGTCTTAACTTAGCTGATGAGGATCATCACAATGTTCTGCTCGACCAAATGAAAGCTTTCTTAAATCTCTCAGAGCAAAAAGGTTCTGGCGTCCTAGAAGTGGAAAATCCAGATCGGGGCAAATAGGTGTCGTTTTGACAGCTCGACGAACAAATTTTTTTGAGCGTCAGGAATCAGCCCGTAGAAATTCAAAGTATTTAATTTTCTACTTTGCAGTTTCGGTAGTTATAATTGTCCTGACAGTTTATGCGGCTGTTCGCGTGACCTTTTTCGGGCAAGATCTAATTGTTCGAACGGGCCTTCCAAAGTTGGGAAACGGTGGTTATGGATTCTGGATTCCAGAGGTATTCTTCTGGTCTTCTGGGATTTGTTGTTTATTAATTGCTGTTTGTAGCGTTTACAAGAGTTTACAGCTACTGGGTGGTGGAAAGAGTGTGGCGATCGCTCTCGGTGGAAGCTTAGTGCACTCCGCTACCACTGATTATAAGAAAAAGCGGCTTCTTAACTTAGTGGAAGAAATGGCCATAGCCTCAGGTCTTCCGGTGCCACCAGTTTATTTGATGGAAGAAGAGGAGGGGATAAATGCCTTTGCTGCCGGGCACACTACACGTGATGCCGTGGTTGGAGTTAGTGCGGGCGCGATAAAATACCTTTCAAGAGAGGAGCTTCAGGGTGTTGTTGCTCATGAGTTTAGTCATATCTTGAATGGTGACATGCGCTTAAACATTCGTTTAATAGCTTTGCTTCACGGGATATTAGCCCTAGCCTTGGCTGGAAGTATGTTGCTTCGTTCCCAACGTTATTCGGGGAGGCGGTATCGGAGTAGAAATAGAAAAGGTAATGATGGTAGCTTGTTAGTATTTGGACTTTTCCTATATTTGATAGGTTATGTTGGAGTTTTCTTTGGGAACTTGATTAAAGCGGCAGTTTCCCGTGAAAGAGAATACCTAGCTGACTCTTCAGCGGTTCAGTTTACTAGAAATCCGGATGGAATAGCAGGGGCTTTAAAAAAGATAGGAGGGCTTGCTCAAGGTTCTACAATCGAGAGACCAAATGCGAACGAAGCTAGTCATATGTTCTTCTCCGGAATTCGATCCAATAGAGTGAATCTTTTTGCCACACACCCTCCGCTAGCGGAGCGGATACAAGCTGTGGATCCTTCGTTCGATGGTCGATTCCCCAGAGTTACTGCGGAATCCGGGGAGGAAGAGGCGGTAAGTTCTGTTAATAGAGAGAAATCAGCGGGACTTGGTTCGGTTTTAGGAGCTGATGGAATTGTTTCCAGTATTGGCTCTCCTCTTTGGGGTCATCTCTTATTGTCTGCAAGTTTTTTGGATAGTATTCCTAAGGAGCTCGGATTGAGTGCTCGTGAACCTTACGGAGCTTGTTCTACTGTATTTGCCTTACTTTTGGAGCGAGAGAATCTGCAGGTTCAAAAGCGCCAAATTGATTATTTGCGGGCGAATGTAAATCATGGAGTATTGCTAGAGACAGCGAAGCTTTTTAAAGTTTTAGGGGAAATCAAGGATGACCCCATTGCTGCTAAAGGTCGCTTGCCCTTACTGGAATTAGCTCTTCCCGCTCTTAAATCCCTATCGCCTCAACAATATGTCGAGTTTAGAAAAGTTATTACTGGTCTGGTACGCGCTGATGAGGAGTGTAGTCTGTTCGAGTATGTTCTTCAGGTCGTTGTGATTCGGAACTTGGATCCCGAGTTCAAAATGAAAAAGGGTTCTAAAGTAAGGTTTCGCACTGTCGCAGATGTTGAATCGGAGTTGGGCATTGTTCTATCGGTTGTCTCAGCAGCATCAGAAGAGGGCGATTCAAAGTCTGCATTTGAGTTTGGGGCTCAAAAACTAGATGGAGTAACCCTGGTATTTCAGGAAAGGGGAGTTTGCCTAAAATCACTGGACGCAGCTCTAGCCAAGTTGGGAGAAGCATCACCAAGGGTTAAGGAGAAATTAATTGAGGCATGCGCTGCTTCTGTTAATCACGATAACAAATTGGGAGTTGAAGAGTTGGAATTACTAAGAGCTATTAGTGAATCCTTGGACTGTCCGATTCCTCCGGTTAAGGTATATTGACCTGGTTGCTCAGACGATACTTTCCCAATCGACTTGAAAAATTATTTTGAATAGCGGAGCTTGAATAAAATGGACTTTCACCTTGAAGGATTTCAGGACTTAGAATTGTCAACCCAGATTTTAATTTCAGAGGCACGAAAACGCGACATTGAGATTGAGGTCTTGGATCGACCGTCGAACGTAATTCGATTGAGTAAAGGTGAAAAAGTAGAACTTGTTCAACAGGCAACTAAAACTCGTCTGGATAGTTATATAACTGTATTGGTGATGGAGAACAAGGAAGTAACAAAGTTAGTCTTAGCTGAACATGGTCTTCGTGTGCCAGAAGGGCGCTGTTTTTCTTCCAGTAAAGAAGCCCTAGACTCCTTTGAGAAATTTTCAAGTCAAGACCTGGTGATTAAACCTTTGACGACAAATTTTGGAACGGGAGTTTCTTTTTTGAAACAACCTTTTTCTAGTTCAGAATATAAAGAGGTTGTCGAAAGTACATTTCAACATGATTCGAGAATCTTAGTGGAGCATTTAGTTTCTGGTGAAGAATATCGATTTCTAGTGATTGATTATAAGGTTCGAGGTGTAACTCAAAGAATTCCGGCTAATGTGATTGGAGATGGAGAGTCGAGTATTGGCGAACTGGTTGAAGTTAAGAATGAAGATCCGCGGCGGGGTAGAAATCATAATCGCCCACTTGAAATTATCGAGATTGACGAGATAGTCTTGAGTTTTTTAGATGCTCAGGATCTGTCGCCGGACTCTGTGGTGGAGTTGGATAAGCAAGTGTTTCTTAGAGGTAATTCCAACGTTAGTACCGGGGGTGACTCGATTGATCGAACTGATGATGTCCATGAAGCCTATCTACAGGTGGCAGAGAAAGCTGCAAGAGCTGTAGAGTCCCGGGTTACAGGTGTGGATATTATGATTGACAATATTAAAGATGCTCCTCATTTCTCTAATCATGCGATTATTGAAATGAATTTTAATCCCGTCCTTTTTATGCATGACTTCCCCTTTAAGGGGAAGAATAGAGAGGTCGGTAAAGCAGTACTCGACGCTCTGGGCTTCTAGTTTGAATCAAAAACACCTTTAATGAACAGACCAGTTTCACTTAGATTGCTTTCGTCTTGCCACCCACTGTCTTTGCCGCAAAAGGATGTATTATTCCAAACAGCGCTTTCTTCGAGCGTGTCTGAGAAGTTCCACATCGTCCAACTGATTTTTTTGTTTTTCATCACCTGCACATACTCATTGGCAATGTTAAAATCGTTTGCTCCCCCACCCGAAGCGTGCTGAGTTCCCCATTCAGTAACAAATACTGGTATATGGTGCACAGATTCATTTAACTCACCTCTATAATTGTTTCTAATATGGCTCGGGTCGTTGGCGTAAAAGTGAAAAGTATACATTAAATTGTTCGCAGAATCTGTCACAGGGTTGTCAACAATGTCCCAAAAACTGCCATTGTTTGCGATTCCAAAACTTGACCAGGAGTTTGTTCCCATAATTACTACGGCATTGTTCTTTGGATCCTCCTCTTGTCGGATGACTCGAGTAATAATGTCCCCATACTGTCTAATTTCATCCCAAGTAAGGTTTGAACCTTGGGGTTCGTTTGCAATTTCATAGAGAACATTTTTTCGATGTTTATTATCTCGAACAATACGTCGAAAGAAGGTCTCTGCTTCCTTGAGATAGTCGAGCGGTCTTCCAGAGATATTTCTTCCGGATAGTATGTGAAAATCAACTATCGCATACATCCCCCTTTCTTCTAGTTCAGCAATTAGTTCGTTCACGTGCAGAATGAATGTTTCAGGGTCAGAGTTGTACCCACCTTGTTCGACATACATTGCGATACGGAAAATGTCGGTATTCCATGTATCTGCCAATAGATCCAGGGAGCTTTCGGTTAAACATCCGCCTTGATCATATTTTGACCATCCAGACCATTGTATCCCATGGGAGCTCATTCCAGTTAGTTGGACCTGATTCCCGTATTGATTGCAAAGTGAGTAGAAACCATTCTTATTGCAGACTGATAATTTTCCGTTTCTAGCAAGTGGGGAAGCTTTTGCTGCTGCTACTTTGGGGACAAAGTCATCTGTACTTGAACCCGATACTGAGATTCGACAGGAGGTGGTGCCGTTCCATCCCCATCCATTATTAAAAGGAGGCGTGTCAACACATTCCGCTTCTGAAGTAGGCTGGCTTTCATCAGTCTTAGCGGCAACTTGCCCCTCTACTTTACATGAAGAAGTGCCATTCCATCCCCAGCCGTCTCCATCACTGTCAACACAGTTTGTTGATTTCGGACTTTCACCACCACCGTCGCTGTTCTTGCCTGGAGTTGAAGCATTAACTTCGCAGGAAGAGGTGCCATTCCATCCCCATCCATCTCCGTCTGGATCTACGCAGGCTGTATTTGAATTCGTATTAACCGGGCTGGAACCACTAACAGGCGATACACAGGTTTGACCATTTTCCCATCCCCAACCGTCTCCATCTACGTCAAAATGGGAGCTGCTACAGGGAGGACGGGCCTGAGCCATAGCGGCTGTTGATAAAGATAAACCAATAATGAATGGAATTATTTTTAGGCTTTTCATTTTGACACCCAACCTATTTACGAGTTTATTAAAACCGAATTTGAAGTTGGTTTGTCCCCTTAGTGGAGATTGCTAACCAACTAAACCAACTGTTTAACGTCATGACTCCTCGAAAACTTAAAAAAAATGACGCAGCTAAAGCCATTTTTTTGAACTATTTCTGTTCTTTACTGAGGTTTGTAAAACGAGTGAGATGAGGGAATCGGGTGGAAATAGTTCGAATCAGTCAGTCTGATGATAAATTTGTGCTCAGTTCTTTTATCGTTTGGTGTAAGGAAGTTTTAGGCGATTTTTCTCTGAGAAGGCTTTAATTCACTCCTAATTCTTACATATTTCTTATCTGAGACTCTTGCATACAGATTTACTTAGGGCTAAAAGTTCCCCCTTATATTTGTATTAATTCATGATTTTCCTTAGGCCCAACAATGACTAATCCTAATGCGTTTCCTCCCAGTAGTATAAATGTTTTAGTGCTCGAGAAAGTAAATAAAAGCGCAGTCGAGATTTTTAAGGATGCTGGATACTCAGTTAAAGAAGTTCCTAAGTCTTTGGGCGAGGAAGAGCTACTCGAGCTTATCTCAGATGTTCACATTCTTTGCATTCGATCTAAAACTAAAGTTACCGAGAAGCACATAGAAGCGGGAAAGAAGCTTCTGGCAATCGGCTGTTTTGGGGTTGGCACGAACCAAGTTGCCAAAGATGCAGCTACTTCAGCTGGAGTGGCGGTTTTCAACGCTCCTTTCGCTAGTACGCGAAGTGTAGCGGAGCTCGCCATTGGCGGAGTAATGAGTTTGGCTCGGAAGATGGGTGATTGCAACAACAACTTACATAATGGTCGTTGGGAGAAGTCACCCGTGGGTGCTTTTGAAGTTAGAGATAAGATTTTGGGTCTAGTTGGTTATGGACATATCGGTCAGCAGGTTGGATTGCTTGCGGAAGCTTTAGGCTTGCGGGTAATCTTTAGTGACTTGATGACCCGACTACCTCTAGGTAATGCACGTCAAGTTGAGTCGATGAAAGCCTTGTTTGAGCAGGCAGATTACGTTTCTCTACATGTTCCAGCTCAACCCGGTGGAGGTGCTTTAGTGGGGGAAGAAGAGATTTCCTGGATGAAGGATGGGAGTTATCTACTTAATTTGAGTCGGGGTAGTTTAGTCGACATGTCTGCCCTCAAAAAAGCACTTGAGAGTGAGAAACTTGGCGGTGCTATGCTTGATGTTTATCCAGATGAGCCTAGAACGAATAGTGAAGACTACTCTCCAGCTCTTCGAGGAGTTCGGAATGCTTTACTTACCCCTCATGTGGGAGGAAGTACCCAGGAAGCCCAGAAGAATATCGGATTAGAGGTTGCAGTAACTCTAACTCGCTATGTCAATAATGGACAGTCACATGGCTCTGTGAACTTTCCGCAAGTTCTGTTGCCTGCATTTCCGGAGTCAAGTCGAATACTCAATGTTCACAAAAATGCTCCTGGAGTGCTTGGTGAGATTACTAAGATTTGTTCAGACTTGAGTGTGAATATCGATAGCCAATATCTATCTACTTTTAAGGATGTTGGATACCTAATTATGGATGTAGCGCCGGACAAGTCTAGTGCCCTGGCTGATAAGATTAGAGAGTTGCCTTCTTCGGTTCGAACTCGGACACTTTATTAGGCGTTTCACGGGTTCAGCGATTCAATTATAGCTTTAGGTTTTGACAACGCAGCGTCGCGTTGTTTACGCGAGCTTTTCGCTCGTCATTCGATGGTCGGTTTTATAAGTTGCTTTTCAAGTTGGGTCGTTGGAGTTGTTGAATTGTATGAACTAAAAGGCAATAACCAAAAAAAGTAGAG
>CALKYB010000136.1 GCA_938003565.1 uncultured bacterium | reverse complement strand
GTGGAACATTTGATTGACGAAAAAAAACTGTTGCTATAAGTAACTTAAAGTTGCTTAAATGTAACTTCAGGAAGCTTAAAGTAGTTTGTTTCGTATTTTTACCCTGATGATTTTAATCCGGGAAGTTTAGCTTGAGATCCTCTACGGTTCTTGGTTCTTCCTTTTTTATCCAACCGCATTTTGTATATGAAGGGCAAATAGCTACCGTGAGTGAGATTTCGGAAGAGGAATTTATGAGTGGCGCCGAGCTGGCGAACTCAAGGATTGTTAGTGCTAAAGGAAATGAGGATGGTTTAGTTCTTCGAATTGATGGAAGATCTGGTTGGCACGAGATAGTACGAGATGTGGAGGCTTTTCTTAGCCCGAAAAAGACCTTTTTCAAGGGAGGAAATGTCTCAATTGAATGGCTCGATAGATTGCCAACAAAGGAACAAAGTGGCGGCTTGGAAGAGCTCCTACAGGATAAATATTCTATTAGCGTAATCGCTAGAAAGAAGCCGCAGGTTAAGAAGGGTCGACGGGGTGAAGCCCAAGCGATACCACTTTTTAACGTTGATGGCGGTGCTGAGAATGTAGGCTCACGCTCCTCTAAGAAGCGCGTGAACACAGTCTCAGATGCAGTGGCGGAGGGAGAAATGTCTCCTGGAGAGCTGTTAGAGTTTGCGGGATTAACAGGAGGAGCTCCTGGAGAGGGGTATTTAGAAAGAATGGAAAAGATTCTCGCAGAAGATGTCCTCTATGAAGATGACGCTAATACCAAAACTATTTTTGGTACTGTGCGTTCTGGTCAGAGAGTTGAAACGCCTTTCTCCCTAATTGTTGTTGGGGATGTAAACCCGGGCTCGGATTTGGTTGCTGGTGGAGATATTATTGTCATCGGTAGTCTTCGTGGAACTGCGCATGCCGCGGCTTACGAAGAGGAAGCGACGGGTCGAGTAATAATTGCTTTGCAGATGAGACCGATTCAGTTGCGGATTGGCTCAGTTATATCACGGGGCAGTGATGATATGGTGGACGGAGCTGAGATTGCGAGGATAGAAGATAGACGAATAGTAGTAGAGGGTTATAATTCTAGAATGAATTTTAGCAGACGACTTCGAGCGTAGGGCTATTTATTTGGGGTTCAACCAGACAATAGTTTATTGAAGAGTGATTCAGTGGAAGCGGTTTCCGATTCCCTTAATAAATCGAGGAATATTATGACAGGTAGGGCAATAGTAATTACTTCTGGTAAGGGAGGGGTCGGAAAAACAACAACTTCGGCGAGCCTCGGAGCTGCCTTGGCTCTTCGCGGCAAGAGGGTTCTGGTGGTGGATGGAGATATAGGGTTGAGAAACCTAGACGTTATTATGGGGTTGGAGAATCGAATTGTTTTTAACTTAGTGGACGTAGCTAAAGGGCTTTGTAAACCACAGCAAGCCATCATTAAGTCGAAGCGTTCAAATAATCTCTACCTTCTTCCTGCTTCACAGACGGATGATAAGGATGTTATTTCTCAAAAGGAAATGGCGGAGATGTTGAATAAGTACAAGCAAGAGTTTGACTTTATATTGGTAGACTCGCCAGCTGGAATTGAGCAAGGTTTTAGAAATGCGTGCTCTGGTGCCGACGAAGCATTAATTGTTACTACTCCTGAAGTTGCAGCTATTCGTGATGCTGATCGTGTGATTGGTTTGCTTGCAGCTCAGGGTATTGAGCCTCGCTTGATAATTAATAGAGTGGATAGAGATATGGTTCGTCGAGGTGACATGCTTTCTCCCGATGATGTTTGCGATATTCTCGGAATAGACCAGATTGGAATGGTGTTTCGAGACGACGATATAGTTGTTGCAGCAAACAATGGTGAGCCGGTAGTATATAACAAAGAGTCAAAGGCAGGTGACGCTTTTATGAAGATCGCTGACCGGGTAACTGGAGTTGATGTTCCTCTGGAGACGGTGGATATGAGAAACAGTTTATGGGCTCGCCTGGGCCGTCGCTTGAGCGCAGCATAGTTTTAATTTGTGGAGACCAATAATGTTTGGACTAAGGTCATTATTTAAATCAAAAGAGTCAAAGGCTAACGCACGGAGCCGGTTGGAAGTTGTTCTGGTTCAGGATAGAAGCGGACTTTCCTCAAAGGAAATGAAAAAGTTTAAAAAGGAACTTCTTGAAACGATGCAAAAGTATTTTGTTATTGAAAAGAAGGATCTGGACATTGAGTGGCAGAGAGATGGTAATACTACTGCTCTTGTGGTCAATACAGCATTACGAACTAAAGCTGGCGCAGTGAAGGCAGCAGCCTAAGTTTTACTAGGAAGTTTTAGTTCGGGACCGCTTGTTAACTCTTCTAGTGTCTTGGAATTTGCTAGCTAACAAGCACCGGACCATTTTCCGGGACATTTGGCGTAAGTTGTTCTTACGACTTGGCCACCACATCTATTATCGTATCGAAGTCTTGAGCTTGCCCACCAGTGATAAGCCTGTACCATATATCTATCTATATCCTCTCCTGCGCATGGATATATACGAGCCCAAATATAGGTGTTTGGGCCTGGTCTTGCGCTAGGTAGGGCAATATCAGCGAATGCGTTCTGATAGTGTGTCCCATCCGCATTGATTCTTCTGACCGCAGAAGTATTTATCTGGTAATCCCCATCGGCAATATAAGCCTCCACATCAGTGACCCCGGCCTGAATAGCTGATTGCATAATCGCTGTGTATGATCTTTCTTTGTATTCTTTAAATCCCGCGATTGCAATGGAGCTTAGAATACCAACAATGGAGACTACTACTAGTAGTTCAATTAAAGTAAATCCACGATCCGAGTTTCTCATATTTTCCTTTTTTGCGATTAAGTCAACCTAGACTTCTCCAAATTTGCTTACAGGAAACCAGCAAAGCTATAAATTTCATTTTCTTATGTTAAGTATAAATCGGTAGAATCCCGAAGAAACTTTAGAGTTTTGTAAGTATTGCAGGTTTATCGGTAGGTCGGAGGGGGTGCCAGTAGCTTCGAACTATTTGGGATTTAGCGGGAAGCCAAAAACGCCCTATTTCTAGCTTTAATTTCTAGTTTTAGTGATCGAATCTGTATTGATTGGTGTAATTCTCCAGCTAACCAGACCATTATGAGGTCTAGAGATTGGCAATCAAAGTAGCTTATCTCTTAGACTCTA
>CALKYB010000135.1 GCA_938003565.1 uncultured bacterium | reverse complement strand
TCTGATGACAAAGCTAAAGCTTTATAATGGATCAGAGGTCGTAGAAAAAGGCAAAACTAAGAAAATTGATGTCTTTGAATTAAAAGAAGATGCCAAACGTGAGGGTATGGATGGAATTTCGACTCGCTTCATTATGAAGGCACTTGACAATGCCCTTTCCGATAACATTGACGACAACTGTATTTATCCTCTCAGTGTTCGTGAGGCCTTGGTTAATATGGTGAAGAACAGTGAATTTCCCGATGATACTAAAAATCACTACCTCCACTTATTGAAGGACGTGATTCATAAAGACTATCTTGAAATCTTAGAAAAAGAGATTACAAAAGCATTTGTTTACTCATATCAAGAGCAAGCTGATTCGCTTTTTCAGAATTATTTAGATCATGCGGAAGCTTATGTTACCAAAGGTAAAGTAAAGGACCGAAATACTAAAGAAGATTTGACTCCTGATGAACCATTTTTGAAATCAATTGAGGAACAAATTGCGATTCTTGGGACGGCAGCAGATGGTTTTCGGCAGGAAGTAATCGCCTACCTCTGGTCGATTGGTAGGAGGGGTGAAAACATTTCCTACGAGTCATATGAGCCATTAAAAGAGGCTATAGAGAAGAAGTTAATGACGAGTATTCGAGATGTGTCAAGAATCGTCACCAAAGCTAGAACTAGGGATTCCGAGCAAAAGCAAAAATACGACCTAATGGTTGAGCAACTAATAGACAATGGTTACCCAGCGAATTGTGTTGACGTCATCCTCAAATATGCGGCGAACCACCTCTGGAAAGATTGAGGACAATCCGCATGTCAACAATTTTTCGCCCATATGTTGAGCAAAAACAACGATCTGACCGAAGCTCGCGCGACAGAAAGCGGCATCGGGCAAAAATTAGAGATTCAATCAGAGAGAACATAGCCGATATTATATCGGAGGAATCTATCATTGGTGCCGACAAGAACAAAGTAATCAAGATCCCTATTCGCTCTATAAAGGAATACAGATTTATTTATGGTGAGAACTCCCCAAAAGTATCTCAAGGAGAAGGTAAGACCGAAGAAGGTGATGATGTGAAGGAGGGGCAAGCTGGTCAACCGGATGCTTCAGGCGAAGCTGGGGAGACACCGGGTGTTGATGTATTTGAAACAGACATTTCTCTGGCTGAGCTAGTGGAGATAATGTTTGAGGATTTAGAGTTGCCAGACCTTGAAAAAAAATCTCTACGTGAGATTGATAGCGAAAGGCAACTAAAAAGAAAGGGTTACAAACACGAAGGTATCAGAGCTAGGCTTGATAAAAGAAGAACCGCTAAGAATAGGATTAAGCGAAAGTTAGCTTCTAGAAAACGCTTGGGGGTTAGAGAAGATATTACCGAGAGTGATCGACCGACATTCCCCTTTCATCGCGAAGACATGCGCTATCATAGAGTTAGCAATGATACCAATCTTCAATCCAATGCCGTAATAGTTTGTATTATGGATACCTCTGGATCCATGGGCACAGTTAAAAAATATTTAGCTCGTAGTTTCTATTTCCTTCTATTCCAGTTTGTAAGAAAGAAGTATCAGAAAGTGGAAGTGTTGTTTATTGCTCACCATACTGAGGCAAATGAGGTAAATGAAGAGGACTTTTTTCATAAAGTAGAGTCTGGCGGAACCTATGTTTCCTCGGGTTATGAAAAGGCTTTAGAGATAATAGAATCTCGCTACCATCCTAGCCTCTGGAATGTTTATGCTTTTCATTGTTCAGATGGTGATAATTTTTACAGTGATAACGATAAAGCTTTAGCCGCTGCGAATAAACTTTGTGAGGTTTGTAATCTTTTTGGATATGGAGAGATCAAACCAACTGGTAGTGCCTATTATAGTGGCAGTATGTTGGAGGTATTCTCTGATATTTCACACGACAATTTTCAGGCTATTGTTATTGAGAAGAAGGAAGATCTTTGGAGTGGTTTCCGATCTTTTCTTATGAAAGATGCAAGTATAGCGGGAGCCCTTGCGGATATTAACTCTGAAGCTGGTGAGTCAGACGATGCTGACACTTGATGAACTAGCCTCGTGGGATGACCGGATAACCGAGATAGTCAGTGAGTTTGGCTTGGAGTGTTATCCTCAGGAATTTGAAATTTGCGATCACTTTGAGATGCTTGGGTATATGTCTTATGGAGGGATGCCTTCGAGGTATCCGCACTGGTCTTATGGAAAGGCCTATGAGCGGGAAAAGACACTTTACGATCATGGAGTTGGGGGCTTACCATATGAAATGGTAATTAATACAAACCCCTGTTTGGCTTATCTAATGAGGGATAATAGTGATTTATTACAAATTCTCACTATTGCTCACGTATATGGTCACAATGATTTTTTTGCTAATAACTTTACTTTCACCTCTGGAACAAGAGCTGAGCTTGCTCTTGAAATGTTTAAGAATCACGCCAACAGAGTTAGAAAGTATATTGCTGATCCTTCAATAGGAATTGACCGAGTTGAAGCAATTCTTGATGCTGCTCATTCCTTAAGTCTACAGAGATCAAATAATTTGGCGATTAAAAAAAGGGCTTCTTTTGAAGAAGTCGAGAAGAGGATTGCTAAAGCCGAAGGGCACGCTGATGAGTTTGATAATATTCACAAGAGAGAAGATTACCAGCAACCAAATCTAGAAAAGCTGCCCTTAGAGCCAGAACAAAATATTTTGGAGTTCATTTCGCGCCATCAACCGGGGCTAGAGGACTGGGAGCGCGATATTCTAAATATTGTTGACGAGGAAACCAAATATTTTATTCCTCAGATTGAAACTAAGATAATGAACGAGGGGTGGGCAAGTTATTGGCATTATCGAATTCTCAATGAGCTGAATTTACCCCAGGAGCTACATCTAGAATTTCTTGTTCGACACAATCAAGTTCTGAAGCCTAGTCCTGGTGGTTTGAATCCCTATCATCTTGGATTTGTTATTTGGCGTGACATCATTAGGCGTTGGCAAGAGGGAAGTCCTGAATCAGATTGTCTAAAATCTAGATCGTCAGCCTGTCCGGGAATGAACAAAATCTTTGAAGTAAGAAGGTCAGACAGAGATACTTCATTTTTGAGGAGATTTCTTACTGAGGAGATAATTCGAGACCTGGACTTATTTCAACATGAAAAGAGAGGGAAAGAGCGAGTTGTAACCAAGGTTTCAGATGCTGAGGATTGGAGGGTTGTAAAAGAGACTTTGATCAACTCCATTGGTATGGGTTCAACTCCTAATATCTTAATTGAGGATGCAAACTTTGAAGGAAAAAAGACCCTTCTGGTTAGACATGAACATGATGGCAGGGATCTTCAATTAGAACATGCGGAACATACTCTTAGACATCTTCAATTTCTTTGGAAGAATCAGGTTATCCTAGATACTACCCTCAAAGGGAAGGCATCTCGATTGAGTATAGTAGATGGCGCTCTAAAGGTTTGTAAGCTCTAAAATTAATTAACTAAAGAAATGGTAGATCCGTATTCTATACCTGTATTGTAACGGGATCGATCCTTGCTAGGACGCCCATTGTTTTTCTATGTTAGTTTCAGCTAAAGTTAAACCTAAAGGTTGTCCTTAAGTATTGAAACTTAGTAACTTAGTAACTTAAGAACTGATGTTCTCTTGTTATAGCTTAGGTTTCAAAGTAATAGCAGATGTCATCATTGCGCTCTGGTCGGTTAAAAGACGTATGATTCTTATCGGGTCCAGCTGAACAAACAGATGATTGATATGGCCCGTCTTCAGCACCACCCCCTCCACATGCAGATACAGGACCAGGGCATCCATCATAATAATACGGAGTTCCCCATGGATCAAGACCTGTAATCACATACTCGTCCTGGATGGCTGTGGCTAAAGAGGGGCCGGAAAGATTGCCCCAAGAACCTGCCGGCCACACTCCGTTTTGCATATTTAAGGAGTTTAGGGCGGTTACTATTCCGCGAATAGTTGCCCTTGCTTCAGCAGTTTTTGCTTTATCTTTATAGTCGTTGAATGCCGGCACTGCAATTGATGCGAGTAATGACACTATAGAAACTACCACCAGAAGCTCTATTAACGTAAAACCACTCTCTTGATGAATGGATTGCCCTCCAATTCTCATTATACACTCCCGAAGTTTATCAAATCCCTAGAAGTAAATTCGGAATTTTTCTTCGATTGCTTTAGGGTTTGGGGAAAGTACATAGATTTAATGTTGAAAATAGACAGATCCGATCCGATTCAAATAGGTATACTTAGGTTAATATAAATTTCGATCAATTATTTTCTTTCCAAATACTGAAATCCAGTGTTCAAACCAATAGTTTTTTTTGAGAAGATAGGCTTAGAAGTAAACACGGAGCTGTGATTTCTCTATGTTCTGAAATAGTAGCAGACATCATCATTGCGCTCAGCTCGATTAAAAGATGTATGGACCTTGTTAGGGCCCGCCGAGCAAACGGAAGCTTCGTAAGGGCCTTCTTCTGTACTAGTGCCCCCACAAGCCGACACCGGGCCGGGACAGCCGTCGTAGTAGTAGGCTGTTCCCCAAGGATCAATGCCTGTGGTTTTATACTCGCTTTGGATTGCCGCTGCCAAATCACTTCCAGCAAGATTTCCACCACTTCCTGAGGGCCATTCTCCATTTGCCATATTGAGAGTATTTAGAGCTGTGACTATTCCACGAATAGTTGCTCTTGCTTCGGCAGTTTTAGCTTTGTCTTTGTAATCATTGAATGAGGGAATGGCAATCGCAGCAAGTAAGCCAGCTATCGCAACCACTACTAGTAATTCAATTAGAGTAAAACCCATGTCGCGAGTCTTCGATTTCTTCAAGTTTAACATTTAACTTCCTCAATAGTTAGGATTGATTATGTAGGCGAGAGGTCGACACTTTTGTGAAAGGTCTTTAGTGAAAATAGGTTTGATTCATACATGAACTAGTTCTCACAATATTAGATACTTGGTTAACTTTGAGAGATTTGGTTTTACCAGAACCAATTAAAAAAGAACGTCAAAAGATTTAGTCCATTAAGGGGGTCATTCACGGAAGCTACAGAAGGGCTTTAAAATGGCTTGTTGTGGTCAGGGCGCTAGCACAACAATATTATCCTCTAAGTTTTCATGAACTTAAGCATCCTGTGAGAAATAAGATTCTAGTTAAATGTGGGAAGCCCGTAGGAGAGGTAGAGTCTCAGGGGGCTGACGATATGCCCGTAAAAATCACTGAGATCTGCCTATGAGCTTTAGTTTAGAATTTATTTTAGGAAAGAGCCTTTCTTTGTCTTTTTCTTCTGACTTTTGCATGAGCTGAGATTTCATTTGTTTCCGATGGGCCAGAGCTTTCCTTTTCTAAATCTATATTAGATTCTTCAAGCAATGCGGAGACGAAAGCACTGCTGTCAAAAGTTTTTAAATCTTCCACCCCCTCGCCCACTCCAACAAATCGAATTGGTATACCTAGAGCTTTTTTTATAGCCACAATAATACCTCCTTTTGGAGTCCCATCGAGTTTTGTAATGATTAAGCCAGTTAGGTCTACCGAGGAGTTGAACTCTATGGCTTGCTGTAGCGCGTTCTGGCCGGTACAGGCGTCTAGAACTAAAAATACCTCATGGGGAGCTCCCGGAAGTTCTCGAGTAATTAAGTTGCGAACTGACTCCAATTCCTTCATTAGGTTCTGTTTGGTGTGAAGTCTTCCTGCCGTATCGATAATCAAAACATCGAATTTCTCTTCGCGTGCGCGTTTTACAGCCCGAAAAGCAACAGTACTTGGCTTCTCCTCACTCTCGCTCATTTCAACCGCGACATCGCTTCTATCGGCCCAGACTGAAAGCTGGCTGGCTGCAGCAGCACGGAATGTGTCACAAGCTCCAAGTAGCACCCTTTTATTCTCAGCAACAAATTTATGGGCAAGTTTGCCAATTGTGGTGGTTTTCCCAACTCCATTTACTCCGACAACAAACAAGACTAGTGGCTGATGTTCGAAGTTAAAAGAATATGAAGAGTCGTCAGTTAGAATATTTCTTAGTTCAGCGGATATTATGTCTTTGAGCTCAGACTGCGATAAACCACCCTTCTCTTTGTTCTTTTCTCTAACCTGACTGATAAGACTTTTAGTGGTGGCAACACCTAAATCGCTAGTTAAGAGTAGCTCTTCCAAGGATTCAATATCTTGGTCTCGAAGGCTAGCCCCAGACCCAAAGACTCCTTGAAGCTTATTGAAAAACTGCCCCCTGGTCTTCTTCAAACCAGCTTCATAGGCAGTAACATCGAGTGATTCGACGTCTTGAACGAGCGCGCTAGTAGCTTCTTTTAGCTCAGCACTTCTTTGCTCAAGTCTGTCAACGCGGGATTTTAGATTTACTTCGGAGGTATCTTGAAGATTAGGTTCTTCTTCCCGGTCTGAGAGACCTAAGGAACTTGCTAAACCGGTATTTGGTTCTAGCGAAGATTTTTTTTTTGACCAGCATCTTGGCCGGACGCTAGATAGAATTTCTCCTCTACGTCATCTAGGCGTTTTTCGGCCCGCCTCACGGCCTCAATTAGTTCGGTCCCAAGGTTTTCATTTTTGGCTGAAACGTCGGATAGTTTAACCTTAATGTCCTCAACTGACTGAGCAACTCTATTGACTTGTCCGCCCGTACTTTTTTTACCACTGCGTAGAAGAGAGAGAAGCGAAAATAAAAACGCTGCAATAGCTAGCAGACCTATGCCTTGAGTTAGAGGTGTTGCGTTTTGAAAAGCAAGTATTTGTTGTTGAATGTTGAAAACTTCCTGCATGTCTAGATCACTCTATAAAATTTTCTTTTCTACTATTATACTCTACAACAGCGCTATTTAGTAAGGCCAATTACTAAAACCTAGCCCAACTCTAATACTTATTGCACCCTAGACTTTTTATGGCAATTCGGCAGTAATAAATACTGCTACAGTGGCACAATATTGACGCGGTGAGGCACAATTCTTTGCGTCGCAGCAAGGAAGTTATTATTCAACGAAAAATTAATGGAAGCTCGCCGAGTCAGGCGTTTATCACAACTTTTTCAGCCTCTTCTAGATCAACCTCTAGGGCCCTAGAAACTCCCCTCTCTTCCATAGTTATGCCAACAAGTCGGTTAGCTACGGACA
>CALKYB010000134.1 GCA_938003565.1 uncultured bacterium | reverse complement strand
TTGAGCCAAAGTTTACTTCTTGGCTATCTAGAACCGAATCTACCGTCGAAGGCCCCACCATTCTTAAAAATCTCAGGGTGGTAAAAGAGCTGGAAACACCAATGGAGCTTAGCGCTAAATGTAAAAGTGTTTTGACAATTTTTCAAGGCTTGATAAGCGGAGAATCACAACCCAAATCAGTTCTTGTAATCTGTGAGCAACGCTTCCTACTAGCCGCTATTTGCTCAACACTAGCTGTTCGTATGAGCGAACAATCTGCTGACAGCCTCTTGACTCTACTAGAGCGGGCCAACTATCGTGTTCCAGATGGAGAATTCCTACAAATTTCCAGAAGGCCTAACTCCAAACCAGGTCAGTATAGATTCATCCCAAGTCACCTGCCAGGTGGGATAGAGAAATTTGTAACGATGCCAGACATTGAAAATTTGGAAGGTTATCAAATCTAGGGAGACCGCCTGTACTTCCTTAGGTAAAATTCTGCAGTCGCCTTACTTTACCAATCCCAATCCCTCTACAACTTGAGCACCCTTAACTTTCTCCGCGACACAAATAAAAACTGTGTCATCCCCTGCAATACATCCTAAAACTTCCTTAATTGAAGCACGGTCTATCGCAGCAGCCACCATACCAGCATGACCCGGGGGTGTTTTTAAAACTATAATATTTTTTGAAATGCTATGACTGAGAACAAAATTTCCTGTCACCTGCTGTAGGGACATGCCAAACTCCGATCCAGCTTCCAGCACTCCGTAACGAACACTATCCCCATCTTTAATTCTTACAGCACCAAGCTCCTCTAAGTCTCTTGAAACAGTTGCTTGAGTAGCACCAAACCCTTTAGCCTCGAGAAGTCCTACAGCCTCAGTTTGAGAAGAAACAAGACCAGCCTCTATTAGCTCTAATAAGACAGCTCTGCGCTTAAGTTTCACGATCCTCTCAAATCCTCACAAGCTGAAGGTTTTAATAAGTATAAAAACAGGGCCATTGTTGCGGGTAGTCTGTTGTGAGCTTGTTGAAAAACTCGAGAACGAGTCCCATCAATTACTCTAGACTCTATCTCTTCCCCACGGTGTGCAGGCAAACAATGTAGCACTATAGCAGAGTCGTTGGCACAACTTAGAAGTTTTGAATTAATTTGATAATCCTGGAGTAAAGCACGTCTCTCAGAAGCTCCTTGCTCTTCACCCATCGAAATCCAAACATCGGTATAAAGAACATCGGCCCCATCTGATGCAGCCTCAGGGTCGTCTATGACTGAAACAGATCCTCCAGTTTTCCCAGCGACATTCGATGCTAAATCAAGAACAGACTTTTCTGGCGCAAGGCCTTTGGGAGTTGCAGCACGCATATGCATTCCCTGCATGGCACCAGCCAGCAACAGGGAACTACAAACATTATTGCCATCCCCAACATAACAAACCGTTTTACCTTTCAAGCCTTCTCCCCAAACCTGACGTAGAGTCAACAAATCCGCTAGAGACTGCAAAGGGTGAAACCTATTCGACAGACCATTAACAATTGGAAGAGTTCCATATCGTGCCAGCTCTTCGAGTAAGCTGTGTTGATTTACTCGACCCATCAGCAACTGGAGATAACCAGAGAGCACTTTGACTGAATCTTCAGGTGTCTCTCCTCGACCAAAGTGAAGCTCATCTCCTCGCAGCTGAACTGGATTCGCCCCTAGTTTATTACATCCCACCTCAGATGAAACTCTAGTTCGCAGTGATGGTTTCTCAAACAGCAGTCCAATAGAGGCTCCCTTCAGGGATTCCGAGGCCAAAGACGAATCTTTAGAAAGTGCCAAGGCAGCATCCAAAACAATATTTTGCTCCTCAACACTAATGTCATCGTCTTGTAAAAAATGTCTTAACTTTCCCACTAACCGTCCTCCATAATTACAGCCAAGCCCTATTCTTTATAAGCTAAAATGCCTCTAGTTAACCCCTGTGGCGTTTGATAAGCCCCACTGGAGGCGAAAACAACTAAGCGTTCACAAAATCTACAAAACCGATTGGGTTTTGACAATTCAAACAAAGCTGTCGGCTTTAGAGATGTTTCACATCATATTTATACTTAGCCACGTGAACGCTTCTCCATAATTGACTCTGATAAAATACTACAAGCTTGCCTAATCTCTGACTCAGTAATCACCAGAGGAGGAGTTAAACGAATTACCCCTGGGCGCACAGCATTCACTATCAAACCTTTTGCCAAAGCAGTAGAAGCAACATCTTTAGCATTTTCCTGCTCAAGTATCGCTCCCAGCATCAAACCTTTTCCTCTTACGCTACTCACTCCCTGTATTTTCAAGAGTTCTTCTCGAAATAAAGCCCCTCTCGCGTGAACTTGATCTAAAATGCCAACCTCCTGGAAATACTCTATGGTGGCCAGCGCAGCAGTACTTGGCACAGGCCCGCCACCGAAGGTAGTGGCATGATCACCCGGAGCGAAACAGCTAGCTATCTCGTCTTTTGCGATACAGGCACCAATGGGCAAGCCATTACCTAAAGCCTTAGCCGAAGTAAAAATATCCGGCTCAACACCATATCCTTGGAAAGCCCACCAGGAGCCAGTTCTTGCAATTCCACTTTGCACCTCATCAAAAACAAGTAATATATTATGCTTATCACAAAGTGCGCGTAAGCCGGCTAAAAATTCTAACTCAGCAGGTACAATCCCCCCCTCCCCCTGAATCGGTTCAACCCAGACAGCAGCGACACTGTCGTCTATCGCAGCTTCAAATGCGGCTAAATCATTGAAAGGCAAATGGATGTTAGCATCCCCTAGAGGAGAAAACCCTTCCCACTTACCTGGCTGACCAGTTGCTTGCAGGGTTCCAAGGGTTCGACCATGAAACGATTCCTGGGCGCACAACATTCGATACTTATTGGCCTCGGCCCCAAATTCTTTGAAAGCCCACTTTCTTACCAACTTAACCGCACACTCATTGGCCTCGGCTCCCGAGTTGGCAAAAAACACTTTCCCAAATCCCGTTATTTCATGGAGTTTTTTCGCCAGAAGAGCCATGGGCTCAGTCCAAAACAAATTGCTTAGATGCGACAATGATTTTATCTGATCAATAACTCGATCATCAATGGCAGGGTTACAGTGTCCTGCTGAAACAACAGCGATACCAGCAAGGCAATCTAAGTACTCTCTACCTTCATCGTCAATTAGTTGACAACCAGAGCCCTTTATAAAATTAATCTTAGCAGGAGCATAAGTGCCAATTAGCGGAGCTTCAAAGTATCCCATACTAAACCCCTTGATCTCTAAAAATCATTGTACCTATTCCTTCAGGCGTAAAAATCTCAAGCAGCACCGCATGATTCACTCGACCATCCAATATGTGAGCTCGTTTAACCCCACCATCCAAAGCTTCCAAAATTCCATCAACCTTGGGGATCATTCCCTCAGTTAGAGAACCCGACGCTTTCATTTTTCTAAGGCCTTTAGCTTTAATCTCAGGAATTAAGCTATTCTCATCTCCAAAAGTTTCATAAAGCCCTTGGACATTGCTCAGAACAATAAGCTTTTCGGCCTTTAGGGCCGAGGCAAGCCGTCCTGCAGCTAAATCAACATTGATATTATAAGCTTGACCTTGAGCATCCACGCCAACCGAACCTACCACTGGCATATAGCCATTATCTAAGGTCTTTGTAATAATATCTGTATTAACTTTGGAAATCTTCCCAACAAAACCCAAGTCAGGATTCTCTTGCTCTACAGTAAAAAGCTGACCATCGGCACCGCTAACACCAACAGCTTTAGGTCCATGAACATTGAGAAGAGAAACCAGTTTTTGATTCAAGTCACCTAACAACACCATAGACATAATTTGCATGGTTTCTTGATCTGTAACTCTCAAACCATTTAAAAACTTAGGCTCTTTTCCAAGCTTCTTCATGGCTCTAGAAATTTGAGGACCGCCACCATGACAAAGCACAACTTGGATTCCAACAGATTTCAAAAGTATCAAATCTTGAGCAAAACTAGCGGAAGCAGATTCATTATCTAAAAGCTCTCCGCCAACCTTAATTACAACTCGCTTTCCTCCAAAGTTCTTCAAAAAAGGCAAGGCCTCAATCAGAACACTGGCCTTAGCCTGGGTATCAGCAGTTACTCTATTTCTCTTATCTACGCTCATCATTACAATACACCTACACCTTGACTATGATTTACCCATATTCTCTTCTAGATACCCCAGGGTCATATCACACCCATAAGCTTCAGCTGAGCAAACTCCAGCTTTCAGATCTGCAGAAATTTCCAGCTCCTTGTTCTTCATATAATTAGAAACCCCCACCTCATCATGAGAAAATGCAATACCTTTATGGGTAACCTGAAAGTCACCATAAAAAATATCAACTTCCCTGGGATCAAACACCGCTCCGGACGCTCCGAGCTCAGCAATTACTCTACCCCAGTACTGAACCTCCCCAGCCAAAGAACACTTTACAAGAAGAGAGGCAGCCACCTTTCGAGCCGCTGCTCTAGCATCTTCCTTCGATGAAGCGCCACTGACCTTCACAGTCAAAAACTTACTCGAGCCCTCTCCATCTTGAGCCATTTGCTGAGCCAAACTTTGGCAAACTTTGTTAACAGCATCCTGAAAAGCATCTAGCTCCTCACTTCCGTCGAGTATCTCAGAAGCATCGCTCATTCCATTTGCTAGTAAGAACACTGTGTCATTGGTAGACATACAATCATCCACCACCATCACGTGAAACGAGTCCTCCATAGCCGTTTGCAAAACTTTCTTTGCCAAAGTAGCAGAAATTTTTGCATCAGTTGTGACAACACCAAGCATGGTCGCCATAGAAGGAGCCAACATCGCTGCACCCTTCGCCATACCACCTACTCTTACTTCTGCCCCCTTAACTTCGAAATTAGCTTGGGCAGTTTTAGGAAAAGAGTCGGTGGTCATCATAGCCTCAGCTGCAGAGTCACCCGATTCGTAGCTCAAACCCTCTATTGCCTCTCTAACACCAGAACAAGCACTCTTCTGATCTAGAGGAATACCTATCAATCCAGTTTGAGCAATTAGAACTTCTGATAGTTCTAGCTTGAGCAGTTGCGCAGCCTCTTTACACATGGCCAAGGAAACCACATCTCCAGCCGGACCATTGGCTGCATTAGCATTTCCGGATGAGAAAACAATTGCCTGAGCTGAGGGCGACATAGCTAAGTGCTCCTCACTAACTAAAACCGGAGAAGCTTTGGCTATATTTCGAGTAAATACTCCTGCAGCTACCGAAGGAACGTCGGAGAACAAGACCGAAACATCCTTTTTACCTGACGGCTTAATTCCAGCAGACACACCCTTCGCCTTAAAGCCTTTAGGAAAACACACTCCGGTTGAATTAGTCATTTCTCACACCAAAATAAAAAAATTAAACACCCTAAGGATAAAGGCCTACGCCAGACAAACCTAGGAATTCGCTAAGCCCTAAGGCTAAATTGGCATTTTGAATAGCTTGCCCTGCTGCACCTTTAACTAAATTATCAATACTCGAAGTAACAATTACACGACCAAGGCGGGTGTCAAGCTTTAGGGACATTTGTATTGCATTAGATCCCATCACAGCTTTTGTCTGTGGCTGATCATCCACCACAAAAACGAAGTCTTTATTTCTATAAAATGCTAACAATGCATCTTTTAATTTTTTTTCATCAACACCAGAAGAAACTTGAGCAGAGGAAGTTGCGTGAATCCCTCTTACCATTGGCGCTAAATGAGCTGTGAAGCTTACCGCTACATTCTTAGCAGAAAACTTACTTAGCGCCATTTCAATCTCAGGGGTGTGCTGATGAGTACAAACCTTGTAAGCACTAAGATTCTCATCTACATGTGAAAAATGGACTTTCTCACCTGGGATTCGACCGGCGCCTGAGACTCCACTAATGGCGTCAATTTGAATTGGCCCATCCTCAAGTAAGCCCTCCTTTAGCAAAGGGGCTAAGGGTAGACTCGATGCTGTGGGATAACAGCCTGGGTTCGCTATTCTTGTAGCTTTTTTTATTTGCTCAGGAAAAAGCTCTGCCATCCCATAGGTCCAATCTTTAAGAACCTCTGGTATAATATGATCTCGACCATACCACTTCGGATACAAAGAACTATCTTGCAGTCTAAAGTCGGAACCTAAATCGATGATTAGTTTATTTTCAAGATCAGGTAACACCGACATTGAAGCCCCATGTGGCAGAGCAGAAAAAACCAATTCACTCCCTGAGATCGAATCTTTACTCTCATCAAAAGAAGTAAAAGCTTTATTCCCATAAATTCCTAAATTGGGGTAAACCTCCGAAATTTTTTTACCCACTAATGAGTGGGCCGTGGTAGCCCCAACCTCAAAATGAGGGTGCTGCGACAACAAGCGAAGTAACTCACTTCCGGTATAGCCAGAAGCTCCAATTATAGAGGTTTTAATTTTCATAGTACCAGGAAGATATCAGTGTGTGAATTTTTATGCAAGTTTTTGCATAAAAATAACGTGCCAGTAGCTAAGCAAACAGCAAGATCTTGTTATTATTACCTTTTTTTAAATCTGGCGATTCTCATATACCCAGACAAGAAAGGAATCAGTCTATCGAACCTAGAGACCACCCAAACCAACGGGTAAATATAGGAATAAATCCTAAATTGCTTCTGAAAAGTTCTTAACCCTCGCTCTGTCACGACCAAGCCCTTGGACACCTCTGGTTCACCATCAGTGTTTAATCTAGAACTTTCCTTTTTTTGCTTAAACCTTTTTAACAATCCGTATGAGAAAACAATTGCAGTATCAATGGATTCTGAAAAAAACCTCGAATAGGTGTCCCCTTTTTTATACTCAAAATGTTCAGAGAATAACTCTTGCAAACGAGACTCCCCGTAACCAGCCCTTAAATGGCCGTGAGCCTCATCAGTCTGACCAATTAAATGTCGGAAACCTCTTAGCAATGAATACTTCTTGAGATTCGGTGTATTAACTACAACTATACCACCAGGCTTAGTTATCCGCGCCAACTCACTAACAAACCTAGCTTCGTCCTCCACATGCTCTAACATATCCACGACAACAACTTTATCAAACTCCCTGTCCTGGTAAGGCATTCGACTTCCACTGACCTTACTAACATCAGTTTGAACCAGGGACCGAATAGAACTAACTACCTCATCTGTTAGATCCCCACTCGCCCAATCTCCCCCTTCTTTACGAAGATAGTAGCTTATCACTCCATTATCCGAACCTAGATCCAAACAACGGAACCCCTCACTAGAACCCAAAAATCGCGAGACCTGTTCCAGTTTAGCCTGTTTCAACACCGATCTAGAGAACAACTTAAGCGCGAACTCATGGATGCCCCCACTCACGGGACGTTCTTTATCTTTTTGGCTTTCTTCTAGGGTATTTTGAGACATATAAAATTGAATTCTAGACCTAAATATTGTGAAATTAGAGTTTTTTCAAAGCTATGAATTTTGAATTCAGGTAGGTATGGTATGCATACCAAACTCAGACTCCTTACTTTCTGAAGCGGGTTATTATAGCTCAGACAAGTAAAGAATCAAAAACTAAATTATCGTCATAGGGGTAATTATGAGAATAAAACTAATCCTAATCGCTTTTCTCCTCTTCTTTCTATCTGCATGTGGCGCTACTCGTCCACCGGTTCCAGTCGGAGTTATCCCCAAGACAAAGCCCGTTACAAATGCTGAAGAACAGTACGGCCATAAGGTCTTACAAGAAATGAGTAAAAAGTGGCCCCTGGACTACGACGATCCAAGACTTACCACCGTTCAAAAGATTGTTGAAAAGCTCACGGCTGCTGCTGGAGCTGATCAACAACCTTGGCATGTTTATCTCTTCAAAGCTCCGAAAGTTAAGAATGCTGCTGCAACTAGAGGCAATCACGTGTTTGTCTGGTCGGGAATGCTAGACTGGATCAAAAATGATGATGAACTAGCTACAATCCTCGGACACGAATTAGCCCATGTTCTTGCTCGCCATACCGATCCTGACCCGAATGAAGAAGCAAAGAACATTCTGATACGGCTTGGGGCCATTGCAGCAGCTGTTGCTGTCAGTCAAGGCGTGGACGGAGGTCAAACTGGTGCCAACCTAGGTAATATGGCTGCGGCAATGACTGAGCAGCTCGCTAAAGGGGTTTTGGTTAACCCTTATTCACGGCAACTAGAGCACGAAGCGGATCATATTGGCTTAATGATTATGTCCGAGGCCCAATTCAACCCTAATCGTGCCCTAGATTTTTGGCGTAGGGCAGAGAGTGACCCGTCGTTTGGAGGTAAAACGGCATTTTTCTCCACCCACCCGCCTGCTGCTGATCGAGTTAAAAACCTCCAAGAAGCTATGCCAAAGGCGAAATCTAGACTTAAGGGAGCTGGTGCAAAGAAACTTCTTCCAGATCCTAAACAGTCTTCAAAAAAATCTGAATTAAAAAAAACTGATTCTAAACAGGCAAAGTCGAAGAAAGAGGAGCCCACCGTTTTGGCCCAAC
>CALKYB010000133.1 GCA_938003565.1 uncultured bacterium | reverse complement strand
CCAGGCCCTTATCATGTCTGGAAACGTATTAGTCGATGAGGTCAGAGTTGAAAAACCTGGCACCTTGGTCAAAATCGACTCCGTTCTAAGGCTAAAGAATCAAGCGAAAAAGTTTGTAGGTAGAGGTGGTGAAAAGCTAGAGGGAGCTCTGGATGATTTTGCCTTGGATGTAAAAAACTTAGTCGCACTAGATTTAGGCTCTTCTACAGGCGGGTTTGGTGATTGCTTACTACAAAGAGGTGTCCGAAGAGTTTACGCTGTTGATGTAGGAAGCAATCAACTACATTTTAAACTAAGGCAAGATGAGAGAGTTGTGGTGTATGAAAATACCCATGCTAAGGATTTAGTTCCAGCGATGTTTGGAGTAAAGCCTGATTTACTGGTGGCTGATGTTAGTTTTATTTCATTGTCTACAGTGCTTCCATGGGCATTAAAAGTTCTTAATGACAGTTTTCGAGCTCTTGTTTTGGTGAAACCGCAGTTTGAGTTAGAAAGATCTAAGGTTTCTAAGGGAGGAGTCGTCAGGGGAGAAGATTTAGAACTTGAAGCTGTCGAAAAAGTTCAAACACTAGTTTTAAAATTAGGTTATAAGGTTGAAGGGGTTAGAAAATCTGTTTTAACTGGAAGTAAAAAAGGTAATCAGGAGTACTTTCTTTTATTTTCTAACGACGCCCAATGCTCAAATGCTCGCGAATAAATTGGGGTTAGATGGATAAGCAAAAATTTGGAATTATTGGTTCTGGAACTTTATCCAAGACCTTTGGTTCGTTGTTGGTTGAAACTGGAGTGTATGAGCTAGACGTTGTTGTTGGGAGAAGTAAGGCTAGTGCTGAGGACTGTATAAGATTTGTCGGAGAAGGGACGGGCAGTAAGAATATTTCAGATTTAGGGAATTGCGATTTGATTTTGGTTGCTGTTCCTGATTCGGCTTTAGGAGATTGTTGTAAGAAGCTCCAGCAAGCCAAGACTACTCTTGGGGCTAAAATGATACTTCATTTTTCCGGAGCCTGTAGTTCACTTGTTTTCTCCCCGTTAGTTTCGGAATCAACTTTGGTTGGGAGTTTACACCCCCTTAGAGCTTTTTCTGAGCCGATTGGCTCCCTATCCGATTTCGTAGGAACAAACTGCGCCTTAGAAGGTGCTCCAAATTCAATTCAGTATATGAGGGACTTAGTTGCCTTACTTCAGGGTGAGAGCTTTGAGTTGGATGAGAAGAGTAAGTTGCAGTACCATGCTGCCGCTGTTTTTGCTTCTAACTATCTAGTTGCTTCTCTTAATGTTTCCAAGAAAATTTTAGAAGATTTAGGATTGGGAGAGAAATTCTATTTGTTGCAAGGGCTTATGCAAAGTGCGACGGGAGAAGTGTTTAGATCTTCGCCTCAATCTGCTCTAACAGGGCCAATAGAGAGAGGTGATTATGGGTTGGTGAGAGAGCAGTTGAGAGAAATCTCACACCTTCCAGGGGTAGCGTCGCTCTATCGCGAACTGGGATTGCAAGCTGTTGATATTGTAGAAGAAAAAGGTGATCTTGCGGGACAAGAGATTGTTAAAATCAAGGAGGCTTTGTCTTAACAGCGCACTTAAAAATAGTTCAAATTCTTGGGCAAATTGGCCGATAAACTATACTAGGCCTACCAATGGGATGTTACGGGCAATCTCACCAATTTTGAGAGATCCGCGGTAGCTGTGTTTAATTGGAGTAGATTATAATTGTCTAAAGAAGAGAAAATTATTTTCATTTCTAGGTCCTTAGACCTAGCGGGACTTCGTTGGCAGCCAGAAATTGGCGATGAGGTAGCACTACGCTCTGACTATCAGTCTGTTTCTATATTGTTTGATCCTAAAGGTCTTACGCCTACTGAGCTCAGATCACTCTATCTTTGGTTGCCAAGTGTGGAACAACTAGTTCAACAGTTCGAAGCCAGAGCCGCCTTAATTGAGCATGTGGGCATGAAGGATGTGCTGGCATACGAAGCTGTAATTAAAGCGCCGACGGGATTGATAACTGTAGAGGCCCAGACGATAAGGTTAGCTTTTGGAAAAGCTTTAACAAATCTTCTACAGGGAGATGCTACTTCTCAGTTACAATAGCTCGGGTTCTAATTACTTTTGCTAGTTTTTCTTCTTCTCAAGTAATAAAATAGAACCATTGAAACAACGAAGATTGTTAAGAATACATGTAGCCGTTTGATTATTTCAGCCCAGATTTCAGGGGAAATGGTTTCTCCCAACCAAAATCCAATTCCTATCATTAGAGCGACAGAGATTAGGGCTGCGATAACGTCAGTGATGAAAAATTCGTGATACGGTATTCGAAGAGCACCAGCGGATAAAAAAGTTGCACTTCGAAGTGGAAATAGATGCCTTCCTAAAAATATATATAGAAATCTTTTTTCTCTGAGTCCTGTTCTAATTTTTTGAAGCTTCTTGTCATCAATGGTCGGGAAGAATTTACTTCCCCTCCCAGCTTCAATTAGCCGACTGCCAAAGAGATATCCAATTAGAAAAATAATTTGATCCGCAATTATCACACCAACGTAGCTCGTAACGAAAATTGATTTCAAACTGACAATTTCTTTTGAGGCTGCGATTCCGCCAGCTATGAGTGGGATGTCTTCTGGAATGGGGAGACCAAACCCTCCTAGGACCAATGAAAGAAAGACACCGAGGTGAACGTAAAACGTGTCACCGCCTGCAAGCCAATCTTGGAGTTGAAGGTCGACTATCATGGTTTGGATATCAAATAGTTAAAGATTCGCATTTAGCTAAAACCTATCCCAAAATAGGTGGATTTCTATAAAAATAAACAGATCTCCAATGTTTACAAACTATTTCTTTTAACATGCTCCAGCTATGCTTGTCGTCATATTTAGAGCAGGGATAAAAATATCTGCTGTCTTGCTTCGTATAACAATATAGCATCGTTCTTGTGTACTTTTGTTGTGGAAAACCAAAAGGAGACGCTTATATACTGAAACAGGAGTCTGAGAGGTCTATATTTAACCGAAATTTAAATGAGGCGCAGTATATCTGCTTCTCT
>CALKYB010000132.1 GCA_938003565.1 uncultured bacterium | reverse complement strand
CATCCTTATTTTCAGTCTGGCGAAGTTCCGAATATTTTCGCCCTCCGCTATCATCTGGGAATCTTGACGAGTCGGTAAGGTCGAGTTGACTTGAAAAGCGAATTTGGAGCTCCCCGTTTATAGGGTGTTCAAATCCGATTCTAGCATTCCTCCGCCAAAGTCGGTCATCTTCAAACTGAGTTCCTCCATGATTTGCCGATGCGCCAAGACTTACAAAGCCTTTATTTACCGGATGATTTATATTGAGTGATCCTCTTGCTTCTTCATAAAAACCAGCTTCAAGAGAGATTTCGCTGCCGATGAAATCATCCGGCCGCTGGGAAATTATATTCAGCACGCCAGCAAGTGCATCAGTTCCGTATATTGATGAGTTAGCTCCTTTGTAAATCTCAATTCGGCCTAGCCCTTGATGGTTTAAGCTAGTGAAGTCCACACCACCGCCCCGTGCATTGGTCGGATCGTTTACCTTTATTCCATCAACTAGGATTGTGGTATAGTTAGGGTCCGAGCCTCTTAGGTAAATGCTTGACAGTCCTCCGTTGCCACCTTTTGAGTCCAGATACAACCCGGCGTCAGTTTCTACTACTCCAGAGAAATCTTTGGCTTTTCTGGATTCCAGACTTTTCTTGGATAAGGTCTTGCTGCCCGGAATTGATACTTTTTCGGCTGGAAATATCCCAGCAGTAATGAAAAGTTCTGCCGGTTCAGAGTCCGGAGAAGCAATAGAGTATGTTGTGCTAAGCAATGACGCAGTGATAACTGGTAGAATATAGTGACGAAGTTTCATAGACAGAATCAGTAGTGGTTGAGAATGATCATAAAAGATTATGCAGTAATTGCTTTAGAGCTTAGCACCAAGCTCGACACCGGAAAAGATAAACTCCTCATCGATTTTAGTCTTGGCTGTGGCCTCTGGAAAGCCTGTAGGAAGTCGAGAGCGGCACGCTTCACTCCATACACCTAAAAGTATATTAGGGCAGTGAGGAGAGGGGCAGAAAGAGATATCCTTAAAGCTTAACCGATGTTTTACAAGTGGGGAGATGGCCTTATAGATAGCCTCTTTAGCTGAAAACACTCTCAATGCATCTAGTTGGTCTTTATGGTTCTGAAGATTGAAACGGACCATCTCGGTTTTTGTTAATACTTTTTCGAAAATATTAGGGGAAGGTAGGTTTTTGTACTGCTGAATATCAATACCTAGGGCTGTAGTATGTTTGTTCATGCTGGCAGCAGCAACTGCAAAATTTGCAGAATGGGAAATTGAGCCGCAAATGCCAGGGGGCCAAAGGGGTTCTCCTTTGGTCCCTTTTAAAATTGCGGATCGATGAAGATTTAATTTATTAAGAGCTTGGACGGCAGCGGCGCGTCCCATCAAAAACTCCGTGCGACGTTTAGTAGATGAGGATTCTGACACAACATTTTCTTCTTCGGGCAATAAGGTAAAATTAGGATCAATGGTGTCAGGGCAGACAACAGTAATAACAGTATTTTCTGAGAAGAGCTTTTCTAGTTCTTCTTTCATTATTGATTAATAGTTTTTCTTGGTTTATCGATATTGGGTAACTCTTGCTCTTCACTGTCTAGCCCAGCTATTGAGGGTAGCTCTCCGCCAATCAAACCCTCCATGTCCCCATACATTCCCAAGGTGCCAACCATTACCATCTCAAGTTGCTTTTCTCGCTTTGCGAAATTTCTCAACGTAGCAGCTTTTTCTTTAGCTAAGTCTGATTGCAGGGTTTGCCAAGCCTCAACGATGGTTTCAACTCGTTGTTTAAATCCTGCCCCCGACAGATAATCGTAAAGATTTCCCAACTTCTGACTCTTACCAGTGTTCGCCTGACGTTGGACACTTAACTTCAATAGTTGAATCCTTAATGCTGTTACTAGGCCGCCTAAGGATTTTAAGTCGCTCACCCACACTCCATCAACTAGTGCAAAACCCACGATCCCTTTTGGGAGTGTTGCCGAGACTAAAACAGCAATGTCGCATCGGGCTTGTCGTTGATCTTCTCGAAGTTTAGCTAACCAACCGTCAGACCAGTGTTTAGTATTCTTCAACTCCCAAATGATTGAGCCAGCTTCTTTTTGAAAACGATTTCGGACAGTTTGAACTATATCTGCGCCTCGAATCCCTTTTTCAACTGGCGAAAAGTGATCGTCTGGACACATTTCCCTTAGATGGTCTTCTAATACAAGCTCAAACACTTCGCCCTGGGTTTGCTGGGAACCTTGGGATATTTTTTTCTGGGCTTCATCAAGTTTTGCTCTGAGACTTTCTGTTTTGAGAGAGTGCTCTTTTTCTTTCTTAGCTAGTTGTTCTTGTAGCTCCTGAGCGGCTTTCTTGGAGGATGCATTAACTTTTTCTTCCACAGTTCGAGCCACTTCAAGATCAAAGGCTTTTTCACGTTCTTCTACTTGGCGACACTTCTCCAATAGTGAGAGCTCTCTTGTTTGTGTCTCACGAAGTAGAGAATCCTTCTCTTTGATTTCTTTCAGAAGATTTTTCTTTTCTACTTCAGATTTGCGAGCTTGAGCTTCCGAAATTTCTTTTGACAATCTAGACTTTTCGTCCTTCAAGCGGTCCTCCACCATGGTTTCCAATTGCGCAGAATAGGCCGTGTCTAGAGTGATTTCATTTTGGCAATTTGGGCAGGTGAGCTTTTCCATAGGGTAATCGATGTAGATAAGCCCCCTAAGGGCTTGTGA
>CALKYB010000131.1 GCA_938003565.1 uncultured bacterium | reverse complement strand
AAGCTGAAGTAATAATGGTGGCAGTTGATGACAATGGCAAACCAACTGAAATTAACTAAGGAAGAATGTTAATATCTCCAGGTCTACTTTTTATTATTTTCTGCTGTTGTTTTTCAACCTTGGTGCTCCTATCCTATTTATTCGTAAAAATTAGAAATCTTCATCTCCAGATTTATCAGCTTGCTGACTCGGTGCAAGATGTCGGAGAAATCAAAATACAAGGATTTTTAAAACAGCTGCAGTGCTTAGATACTCTATACTCCCGGCTAGAGTTAGACAAAGGCACCCTCTCTCCCGCCTGGGGCTGGACAGCTCTGCCAGACTTGCTTTGCTTTCTCCAAGAAGAGGCAGCTAAGAAAGAAGTTAAAACAATAGTAGAATGTGGTTCAGGACTTTCTACCGCAGTCATTGCCAGCACTTTAGCGAAAAAAGGTTTTGGGCACGTATACTCTTTTGAGCACGACAAAAATTGTGCAGCTTCAAGCAAACGAGAACTTGAGAAACTTGGCCTTACTAAATTTGCGACAATCATAGAATCCCCTTTAGCGGAGATCCAGGTAGGCCAAAAAGAAGTCTACTGGTATAATATTAAAGATTTACCGTTTGATAGCTGTGATCTTCTCTTTATTGATGGACCACCTGTAAATTCTACTAAATTGGCCAGACATCCAGCCTTACCATTTTTTGAAAAATCTTTGTCCAAAAATGCTTGTGTAATTCTAGATGACGGAATTCGAGCTGACGAACAAGAAATCGCAAAGCTTTGGTTAAATAAATATCCTAACTTCAAGACCGAGCCAAACCTAACTGAAAGACAAGCTATTATCTTGAGAAAAATTTGTACTCAATAGTTCAATTTTATAAAGGCCTATTTAAATGCTCTGTCCATATTGTGGAAAGTCAGTAGGAGACATTGCCGGAGCCTGTTCTGATTGCAAGCACATTGAGACGGAAGAAAAAGCAAAAAGAAAGTCTGAGAATCAGCAGGCATCCTTAAAACATAAATCCGATCAAAAACTCGTCCTTCTCAAAGTCATAGGTAGTATCTGTGGAGTCGTTTTAATAGGACTAGTTACACTTTTAATTGCCACTAAAAAACCAACTCTTAGCAATGAAAACTTCACAACCTCAACAGGAACTAACAGGGCACTCTGCGACAATCACGAGAGCTGCATGGTGGTCTACCTAGCCCCCTGGTGTCCAAGCTGCTCAAGAATCATAGGTAGGCTTCCCGCAATGAAGAACTATCTTGAGAGTAACACAAACTCTAAGCTAGAAGTCGTAGTTGGCTACGATAGCCCAGAAAAAATTGAAGTATTCGCCACTAAGATAAATTTTGAAGTAGTCTATGACCGCGGCTCCTCCCTCTTTAAACAAGCAAACCTCAGAGCCGTTCCCTCCTACTTTTCAATTAACAAAAATTTAAAAGTAATTGCCTATACTCGTGGCTACCTTGGTCCAATTAAAGAAAGCATGGATAGAATGATTGGAAATCTGAATTTGGACTAGTTTTCAGCATTTTTTGTAGTCTCTAAATAGCGTCTAAATTCGAAAGTATTAAAGATTATCCGATTTCTTAGACTACAATAATTTAGTCGCTAACTATCTGATTTTCAACAAAATATCAATCTGTCACCAATCATAAACCTTAGCTCATTATGAAGTTTTAAAATTTACAATTCTTGCTCTTTTTGATACTCAATTTACATTGCTCCCCACCGCTTAATTTAGATCTTTTCACATAACTCACTAGTGAAGACTAACTAGTCCAGTCCTTCGAGGTGCGACTTCAAAGGACTGGTCGAACACAAAGGTTTTGTGTTGACCTTCCCGCCGCTGTTTTTCGACAGGGGTGTACAACTATCAGGAGTCAACAATGTCGACTAAAAGCATTTTGCACATACGAAGAGACACAACCGTACCCGGTGAAACAAGAGTGGCATTTACCGCCTCTCACGTTGCCGAAATTCTGAAACGTTACAATAATATTCAATTTCAGGTTGAATCCGGAGCCGGAGATAAAAGTGATTCTTCCGATAATGATTATCGACAAGCCGGTGCAACAATCGTCGATCCGAAAGATGCTGTCAACGCTGCTGTTAGTTTTGCCGTCAAGGGAACAGGTCCTGGTCAGTTCTACGGCAAGTGTGACTATAGATTCCATCACGGTGCCAATGCAAATGTGACTGGCGGATGCGAAGCGGTAGATTCTGGTGCATGGTTAGTTACCGCAGATCAAGACATACTTATGCCGGAACTAGCGAGACCGGTATTAAATGCAATGTCTCAATACACCGGCGTTCTTTCTCCCCGCTGGATGAAAGAATTTCGACCCCAAAAGTTCCTTAAAGCTGAACGGGTTGTAATCATTGGCGGGGGACAATTAGGTCGAGCTGCCTATGATGAGTTTCTAGCTTGCGGTATCAACCCTGATATCATCAGAGTGGGCGACAACAATCCTGAAGTCCTTAAGACATATCCGGACGGAACTGGCTTTCAGTCGGACAACAGCGAAGAACTTAAACGAGCGATGAAGGGTGTTTACCTTTTGGTAGGAGGAGTCCTAATTCCTGGAAAGCCTACCCCGCTCATCATCCCAAATCAGCTCTGGAGCAGCTGTGCTGCCCCAGGTGCCCTGTGCCTGGACGCAGCAAACGATCAGGGTGGATGTACCGGCGGAGCCCAGTCACGAGTTAAAAATCAAAATTTAACTACTCACGAAAATCGCTGGGCGTCGTGGACACAAGGAAAATACATCTGTGTCGTACAAAACATGCCGGCTGCGGGTGGCGTAGAAGCGTCGAACCTGTTCGCCGACGCTCTGGTACCAATGCTTCCTCACCTGTTCAATACCAATTCAGACTGGAGTCCGCGCATAGAGGCGGTAACTCCAGCTCTAATCGCCAGAAATGGCGAGGTTACCGATGATGCATTCGCCAAACGTCTGGAACGGCCTTTTGTTCCAATCGCCGCCTAAGCGATAAGGCATTTCTTGGCAGAGCCGGCAGCCCTTTGTTGCCGGCAATTCTAATCTTGCTCCATGTTTTACTAACGGTTAACCGTTCGACCATCCCAATTTAACTAGCGCCAAGTCCATCATTTTATTCAGTATTCCTCAGCCAAGAACCTTAAATTATTGCCTAAATCAAGGTAAAGGTCTTTTGTTATTCTACCGATATATTCACCTCTACCCCTGTTCAACTAGAACTACCCAAACCCGGTGCCAAATGAAAAATTTAAAGCAACGATTTCTCCAAATAGGTCTTCTATATTTAGTCGTATCACTAGTATGGCCATCGATCGCTTTCTCTCAATGCGTAGACCCCGACGGTGATGGATATGGTATGAGAGGTGATAAGCCTTGCAGAACCAGAAGAGTTCGCCGACCAGTACCACCTGATTCCCTTAGCGTTACTAGCAGTCAAACTTCAAGTATCACGAGTTCATCTGTTACAATCACAGCGAATTTTAGTGACAAAGCTAGCGGTCGAATCGAGTTTGGAACAACTAACAAGTTTGGTAGTTATGGTCCGTATTCAGGATTTTTCAAAAAAACAACTCTCTCGCAAACCTTAAGAAACTTAGACCCTGACACCACCTACTATTACAGAGTAGTCGCTCGTTCTGGATCAAACAAAGCGCTCTCAGAGACCAAAACATTTAAAACCCTAAATTCCACATCCCCAAGTACTACAATTCCACCAACAACAACGAGCTCCACTACGACAATAAGTACAACATCTACAAGCTCAACGACGAGCTCCTCGACCACAGCCCCCAGCACTGCAGTCCCTAGCGATGTAGCCTATACCGGAGTTAGTGATGTTATGTGGAATGAAATTAATCAAAGAAGAAGTGAGTTTGGTGATACAAACGACTGCCAATCTCGAGTAGAGTCTATACCAACAAATGGATTTGAGCTGGCACCGTGCCAAGGCAATTGCGTAAATGACGCCTTAGCGAATCATGATGTCGTGAAATTACTACCAGGTGTCTTCACCATATCAAGTCCAGTAAGTATTGTTGATAAAATACTAATTGGCGCACATCCAACAAATGTGGTGATAGATGCATCTCAGGTTGACACAGGTGTATGGGTTCAAGAAGCTGGAAAAGTATCAAACCTCACAATTATTGATGCTCGCAACACAGGTTTAAAACTTGGTGATGATACCACAAGCTATAGAATTTCAGTAAAAAGAACTGGCTATAGTGCCCACTCAAATGACAATGGAGCAGGCGTACATTCTTATAATAGAAGTGGAAACTGTGTGGTCAGTGTAGAAGTAATGGACGGTTATAATGAAGATGGAAAAGGATGCTCCTCTTGTTATAACGGTGGCAATGCTGACGGTTTTAAAATAAGCTTTGGCTCAGGTGAGACATCACTAATCGATTGCCACGCGACCCGAAATAGTGACGACGGTTATGATTTTTGGAGATCCGACGGCTCTAATTTTATCTATTACAGCACCGCGTTTAACAATGGAGAAATGCTAGACGGGCGGGTAGCCGGAGATGGAAACGGTTTCAAACTAGGCATTGGAAACGTAAAGCACTACCTATTTAAAAGTAAAGCCTTTAATAATCCAGCTCATGGCTTTGATGTTAATGGTAACCAGGTGACACCTCTCGCGGTAGAGTGTGAATCTTACAACAATGGAAAGTTAGACTGGCATGGCATCGAGCGGGTTAATTAAAACCTGTGCCCGTTGCCCCTAGACAACCGTTTCCAAGAAATTCCTTAAACAAGCACATACCCCCTCTAAAGGAGGTCGGGAGCCTAGTATAGGAATCTCGACACGCTCAGGCCTTCTCTCTGAATAAACCTCACCAGATTGAGACTCTATCTTACCAATCTTCAAAAGAGATAATTGATCCAACTCTGAGAATAGGTAGTTAGCTAGCTCAGAGAGCTTGATAAATTCCCCTGAACTCAACTCCAAAGTTGGTTGATCTGAGAGGACATCTTCCCAACCCCTCTCTAAAAGCCCGACAACTGTGGCCGCGGCATCATCTACGTGATGATATTGTCTCAACTGCCGTCCGTCTGACATATGAAACTCCTCTCCCTTAGCCATCGCATCAAATATCTGCCCAAGAAACATATGTTTTGCTGGATTGGAACTGTAGAGAGTGTGGAGGCGGAGATGCACCAATTGTTTTTCTAAAACTCGAGATTTTTCACAAACTAAATCATATAACATCTTTTTTGTTTGTATATAGGGATTGCCTTCACATAACTCAGGGACGTTCTCCAACACCGATCCAAAGGAAATATAGCGAAGCTTTGCCATATTTTCGGTTGCTTCGATAACCATTTTAGGAAATGATAAGTTAGAGTAGACAAGTGTTTTATAGCTTAAGCGCGGGTCAGTTAAGCCATTCGCAAATAGAATTGCATCATCGGCCTTCAACTGATTTGCGGCAAATTTTATAAAATCAGAAAAACCCTGTTCCGTGTTAATCTTGGACCAAGGTATTGTAAAAACTTCATGGCCTAAACTACTGGCCTCTAATTTTTTAACAAGAGACCGTCCCATCTGACCAGAGGCACCAAAAATGACTATTTTCAATCTAGGTCTCCCATCAATGGACATCTCCACAACTAGCTCATCATGGAAACAAATCAGCTGATAACAATTATATTTCCACTATACAACGCAGTCGAGAACATTCCTGCGTTAGTAGAAGCTCTTTCTAAACAGAAGCATCCAGAAAACGATTGCCAAAAAAATTGGCTCACTGCCATTTTTATCGACAACTGCTCCTCAGATAAAACTGTAGAGACTCTACAAAAATCTCTCGAGGCTTACAAATCAAATATTTCAAGTAAGATAATACGAAATAGTGAAAACATTGGATTGGCTCGCTCCCTGAACAAGGCCATTGAAGAAGTCAATACCGAATACTTTCTCAGTTGTCATTGTGACTGCATATTCGGCCACGACGAATATGTCTACAATCTGTTTAGAATTCTCGACTCAGACTCAAACATTGCTGCAGTAGCCGGAACCCCAGAAATAAAGGATGTCAGTAAAGCGAGTTTTGTAGAGAAACTGAATGTCGTGAACAATCTCATGGACATCGTGCCTAGTCCAAAGAAAAAGACTCTTCTGAATGTCCCATTTGTTGAGGGTAGATGTGATGGGTTTAATTTGAAAGCCATTAAGGAAGTCGGTCTCTACCCTACCGATCTAAAACTAGCTGGAGAAGACCAGCTTTTATGCGAAAGCCTAAGGGAAAAAGGTTACAAAATACTACAATCTACCATAGACAGATTTTATCTATACTTATCCTTTCAACAGAATTCCATTTACCGACTCCTAGTACACACCGCTCGCTACGCCAGAGCTCACGTAGTAATATTACTAAAATCAAGGAAATCATTCTTTGCACCAACTAAGCTTGATAGCAGTTGGAATAAACAAGCTCGCTTCTACATGAGAGGTTTACAAATTCTCTCCTCACTAGGATATCTATTCTTCATTGCTTCACTGCTATTCTCCGTAAGTCTTGGACCTGCGATAAGCGTCCTATTTCTTATAGCTATTCCAAGAATATTGTTAGTTTGGAAACACTTAAAGATCGTAGAATTTTCGCCAAAAGAAACACTGACTGCTCTAGCTCTTCAACCACTTTTTGATTTATCTTATAACTATGGGGTTGTTGAAGGAATTTATTCGTCTATTTTTACCCCAGAAGCTGAGGTAGACTAATTCCTTTTATTTGCGAACACTCCTTATTTTTCGAAAGAAGTTGTATCAGGCTAACTTCAAATTGTCCTTTTTCGTAATGCTTTATTTTCTTTAACTCGAGATCATCACGCTCTCTGACAACCTCTTGTAGAAAATCCTGTAACTCCCCCGAGAAAATTCGATCGTTAACATAATAGATGGGGCATAAGTCGAATACTGGATGGTCAATTGCACGCTGATTAATCAAAACTGGTTTAATTTCTGGCTTCCTAGTTCCAAGAAAACGCCATGAGTATTTATAAAACAAAAAATCATGCAGTGTGAGCAACACGAACGGCGCTTCCTCAATCCGACTCATTTCACGAAAAACACTAGAATTCAGATCAGAGAGATCATGATA
>CALKYB010000130.1 GCA_938003565.1 uncultured bacterium | reverse complement strand
GATACTAGCCAATCTGGTTTCAGATGTTCCCACAGTATTGTTTTGTTTAGGCTCTATTGATGCTTCCTCTCAAGTAGTGTTGGGTGAGGTTCTTGGTCATCTAAGAATCTGGATTGAAAAACTGGTTTTTGATTCCGATCATTATCACTCCTACTCCTCTATTCTTTCCTTAGTGCGTTCGCATGGAGGAGCCTTAAAGTCGGAGGCTGAAAGAGAAAATTTTTGGGTGCATGATTTAAACTGGGGTAGAATTTCAAAGTTTCGAGAAGTGGTTACGGAAAAGTTTGATGCTGAATTGTTTAGTAACCCTAGTGAGAATATTCTTGAAATTGATTTTTCCTATAGTGGAAGTGATTCAAAGATTTCTTCACGGGCTTTTATGCAACTTTGTTGGATAGTGGAAAGATTGGGATGGGTTGTTGGCTCGAGATCTGAGAGCTCCCGTCTTTACTGTAAATCGGCCAGCGGTGCGGTAAGGATAGTTAGAATTCGTAGAGATTGTGAAATGGATCCTCTTAGTAAATTTGAATTTGAGTGTGCAGCTGACAAAGTCTGCTTCAGTGAGTATGAAGGGGTGGAGGGGATTGAGTATCTTGTTGAATCTAAGGGATTAAGTAAAGCAGTTATGCATAAGAAGCATTTACTCGGGACCGCTACTTTAGTTTCAGAGGCTGTCTATTCAAATATTAGAAACAAGCATATGGACAAAATATTACGATTTGCTCCTAAGATTGAGGGTGTGTTGCAAGCAGAATAGGTCTTAAAGAACTAGCAAGAACAATTAAAATTTTAACTCATTTGCCCTAGCGACGTGCAGTGGTGACGCTAATGAGGCTTTGATGTCCAGGGGGTTGTCTCAAATCTTCAACCTGACAAGTATTTCCAACTTTTTTCTCTCTACAATATTTTTTAGATATTCCTGCCATTGCACAGTTAAAAGGGCAGGGTGATGAAGTTACCATGCCGTGTTTGAATAGAGGAGTAGACTTACGGTTATTGGCCTCAGCTTTGGTTAGCGTAATCCATGTACCATCAATGCCTCGGAAGGAACGTTTTTTGTTCTGAAGTTGTCTTTTAGCACTGAAGAACTTGAGTACACTTTGATGACCGGGAGCTCTACTAAAGTCCTCGACCATACATTTGTTTCCCTCTCGCCAGCTTTTGCACTGATTTTTGGCTACTCCAGCATCGGCGCAAGACAAGGGACAGGAGGAGCTAGTGATAAAGCCTCGTTTAGACCCTTCTGCTCTCGCAACTTCTGAGTTGTGAAATAATAAAGCAAAAAGGGGTAGGCACCAAAGAATTGTTCTAAATCTTACATTAGTGAGTTTTTTAGTCATGATAAAAATTTCTCCTTTTCTAGCAGAACATTCATAGTAAGAAAAAAACTAAACAGAGAAAATCATTAATACTAAAATTACTCACAAAGCGTTTTTCATGAGAAGCTCAAAAGGGCTACTTGGATACTATAGAGATAGAATAGCTTCCCCAATAGGCTTTAACAAGGACTTAGACAAATTTGCCGATGAAGTGAGAGAGGGGTGGATAAGTACTAATGAACCCAGGGCAATTCTGTTTCGAGATTTACTTGTAGGGCACCAAGAGTCATTCCTTCGGGCGCAACTACGATACCACCACGAACACTAGCCGCTAGCTCTGCTAGCTCCGCTTGACTTCCTTCCGGCAAAACAAACTCTCTAAGCATATCCCCACCAATTGACTCCAAGTCCGCTAGCATTGTTCTGCGATCTTTGCTGACCAATAGCAGTCGGTGCCCTTTTATTTCAACTGCTACTGGGTAACCGTGTGAGTAGGGGACAAAGAATTTTTCCATCGAGATATTTCAGCCTAAAAATACTATTAAATTTCGGAGCGTAGTTCTGACTATGTACGTAGTAATGAATCATTCGGAGCGCAAGTGAAATTACTTCCAGTTGGTAAATAAAAATGTGGAAAGGTGATGGCTTTTGGTGTTCCTAGCTTCTATTGGGGTCAGGAACTTTCTCAGAGAGTTCCTTAGAGCTCGAAGTTGGTTTGCTATTCTGCCAGCCTTGTACGATATCAATGGCTTCTTGGATTGCTGGCTCTAAAAACTGGAGTATTTCCTTCGAAACAGTCTCTTCGATAGTTCTTCTGACTTGTGGGTCAATTTCAGGTTTTCGCTGCAGTGACGCTAATATGGCTGATCCCATTTGCTCCATAGAGTAAGACTCCATGTCTACCAGTATTTGACCTTTCTCAACTATGAGAATTGGAAGAGATCCTAGTTCAAGCATTTCAATTAGTTTTCGGTCCTCTAAATTGCAAAGGTGCTGAAACTTTTCCAGAGAAATGGTATTTGAAATTTTAGAACTACTGTTCATAGCTAGCTAAAAATATTTTCAGAGCTTTCTCTGACTCTGATATTAGTTCAGATGCTTTTTGGGTGCTTCCTCCAGAGGACTCTATTGCTCCCTTCCTAATGTTGTCCGACATTGTTTTAATACAGTGGGATATCGAATCAAAACCAGAAGTCTCAGAAGTAGAAATTATACTTCGAGCCGCGGCTTCGTAAACGTCTGAGGCTGATTTATTGGTATGGCCAAGCAGTGTTTCGATGCTATCAGCAGTACAGTTTCCGTCTATTATGCTAAGGTCTCGAAAACTCGCTAGTTCTATTAGCCTAGCCAAGGCATTTTCGAGTTGTCGCAAATTTCCAGGCCATGAATTTGAATAAATTTCTCGATATGCATCCATCGTTAAGCCTTCTATTTCTACGTCTGGTATGACTACTCTATTCTTATCGTTGGCTTCGTTTGATTGACTTCTTTCGCGGATTATCTTTGCAAGGCCAAAACACGCTGCCGCGGCTATGTCGAGTTTTCTTTCGCGTATTGGTGATAGAACTATCTGTAACCGTTCTAAGCGATAAGCAAAGTCATCTCGAAGACTTCCATCTTCAACTAGCTCAGCCAAAGAGCGATTGCTTGCGAATACGAACCTAACATCGGCTTTTTGACTTACAGCCTCACCGACTCTCCGGTAGCTTTTGTCCTCTATAAACGTAATTAGTTTGCCTTGCAGGTCTCTATCTATACTTTGCAGTTCGTCGATGAAAAGAGTTCCTTTTTCTGCTTGCTTTACCAAACCCCATTTATCAACTGCTCCTGTGTATGCCCCCGATACTGCTCCAAATAGTTCAGCTTGCACAAGTTCAGAGGATGAAAAGTCTCTAGGGGTCATACTAATAAAGGGACCGGATCTGCCGGAAAGGGAATGAAGGGCTTTAGCTAGTCTGGTTTTACCACTACCAGTGGGTCCTATGACCATCGGATTTTCGTTGGTGTAACTAGCATACCTTGGTAACCATTGAAGCCATACTTCTCGGCTCGCAGGAGCACACATTGTTGGTACCCAGTTTTTATCCCATAGGGTTGGTAGTTTTTCTATAATTCCTAGCTCCGTACTCTTAAGCAAGTGACTGACCAAATCGATGACTTGTTCAGTTAGTTTTGTGCTATCTGGAATCCCAGCTGGTGGTCTAATTAGGAAGTTGTTGATTAGACCAGATGGTTCGAGGTTGGTTTTGTTTTTAAAAAGAAGATCCCCAGCAAGAGCAAATTTCTTTGGCGAAGTAACCACACATGCAATTTGTATGCTTTGTTTGTAACGTTCTCGGATTTGAAGAAGAAAATTTCTTATCCAAGTTAGATC
>CALKYB010000129.1 GCA_938003565.1 uncultured bacterium | reverse complement strand
TAGGAAGTTTGACCCCGAAGATGATGACCTGAATGTGCCGGATCCGTTTTATGAAGGTGGGTTTGAAGGGGTTTTTCGGATGATTGAGAGGAGTTTGGGGAAGTTTCTAGATTCCTTAGAGAAGTAAAGGGGCTGTTGAATTAAATGCCTTTTTGTCTTGGCGAGCAGAATTTACTCTAAGGTTTTTGCTCATTCTCAAAATCTCTTTGAGAGATTTTTCCGAGGGCTCGGCCGATGAGGAAGATTCCAAACGAGACTGGGGTCTCGTTCGGAATTTCCTCATTCCGCCTCACATACCGCTAAAACCTTAGAGTAAATTCTGCTCTTGAGTAATTTTTGGCTGGCTTCGGCTGTGGTTGTTTTCGGTTCTTGTTCTTTTTATCGGTCTTAGTGCGGGTAGTTTATTCTTAAAGTTGATTTTAAGAACACTAACACAGGTTTTAATGTCATGAGCGCGATCCAATCTTTTTATAGTAATTATGTCGACCTGCTTTTAAAGCGGGCTAACTTGAGCACGCTTTTTTCTGTTTTCACGTTTAGTAACCCAGGTATTACTGAGAATTTGATTTACGACAGTAAAAGTGCGCCGTTTAAGGCCGATGAAACAGTAGGTTGCTGGTATTTACAGCACCGGAACCCTCAGTATAGTAGCGACGGTTTTGCGCCTGAATGTACTTCTTTGGACGCTTATGCTTACGGCCTTGACCTGGTCGAGGAGTTTAGACTTTATAAATTAACTGGGCGGCATAAAACGCCTGGCGTGCCGCAGTTTGTGTTAAACCATCAAGGAAGTGATCGAATAGATATTTCAGTTCCCCTAAAAGCAAAAATTGTTAGCATGTTAGCTCTGGGAAATTCTCACGATCTAAATCCGAGGATGGATGAGCTAGAGGTTTCTTCTGGAGAAACAAGAATCTATGCGGCTGGTGTCTATAGTTTAGCCCGGCCAGCAGGTGAGGCTTGTTTTAATCTGTTCGATAGTTATCTATTGGAGAGTGGGTTTTCGCGAGGAAGAGATGGACTTACAGTTGATGTCTTTAGAGCGAAAGAAGATAAACGTCTGCGTGATTTTCAAGTTTTTTCAGTTGACTATGTGGGGAATAGCCGAGAGTAGACTCCGTTGGTAAATTAGGATTTATATTTAGTGTTCTTAGATTTAATATTCGTGATAGCTTACTAAGCTTCTATTAAAGCCATTTCAGTAGCAAGTTCTAGTAGAGTCTTAAGGTCTTCTTTGCTTACCTTTAGCTCTTCGCAAATTTCTTTTCTTGTCCTTGTTCCATCGCATAACTTTAAAGCGTCTTGAGCGCCTGGAGTTAGCTTGACAAATTCGAAGCGGGGGTTTGTGATTAGGCCCGGGAATAGAGATGGGTTTTGGGATATTTCATGTGCTTTGGGTTTGTCAGAGATAGTAGAGGTTAGAGGAAGTTCTTTTAGAAAGCCTTCTATAGTTCTGCCAGTTATCAGTTGTTGGAGAGATTTTCGAACTTCGTTTGGTTCTTTGTTGTTTTCGCATAGAGTTTCAAAAGATAGTGAGCGGGGCCAGGCGGCTGCCAGTTGCTTTAGAATATTCTGAACAGCTTTGTCCTTAAAGTAATACTCCTTGCCGTTTGGTGAGAAGAATTGAGTTGGTTGTTCGAGGTTGCCTCCGGGAACGAACTTAGTTGTGAACCAGCAGTTGTCTATTAGAGATTTTTTCTCGTTTAATGGTTTTCTTTCTTTTAGAAGAATTGCATTGCGAATTGTTCTTGCTTCGAACCCGGTTAGCTCTGGGATTCCTTTTAGAAGTTTTTCCGAGTCCGGGTCTAGGACATGAAGGTCTAGTTTTTCAGCTTCTATTCTAAAATCGTAGCTACTCGTCGCATCTAGATTTGCATTTAATAGTTCATGAACGATGAACCCGTCAGATGCTTCAGATAGTATGTTAGTTGCTTCTTCTGACAGTCTTAGGCCATGAAATGAACTGGAGCCTACATCTGATAACTTAGCCCTAACTTGAGCAGGCGTTTGGCAAGATTCTTTGAGGATCTCTGCGATTTCCCCTCGAGCTTTCCAACCAGGTAGGAGATTGTGGCTTATAATCGCGAAGCCTTTTGGTGAGAGTTTCTCACTGATAACTTCTAGAAGACGACCCCTTTTTTCAGCTTCAATCCAGGAGTAGAGTCCATAGGTGAGAATTGTGTCGAAGAAGGTTGTTTTCAGAGAGGATTTTAGATTGGCAAAGTCTTCACAATAGAAAGTTATGTTTTCTAGTCCTAGATCTTTTGCGATAGTTTGTGCTTCCTCGATTGCCGGCTTGTTAATATCAATGCCAACAAAAGTTTTATTTGGGTTGAACTTAGCGAGACAGTTTAAATAACTACCTCGACCACAACCTAACTCTAGACAGTTTTGCCATATTGGAGCTTCAATTCCAGAGAGCTCTAGCATCAGTCGAGCATAGTCGGGGTGACGTTCGTAGCTCGGGCGAGCGGTAAATGGGTATTTTTCGTAAAGCTTTTTCATTGTTAAAGCTTTAGCATGAGAGAAGTGCCTTGGCTTGCCTCTTTAGGATAGAGAGTTTAGACTATTTTAGCAAAGCACATAGAGTAAGGTTTTGCTGTATTGTATAGATTTCTGGGAGATAGATTGGATGTCTAGGTATAGAAGAATTCCTCAAATGGCTTTTGGACGAGATGGTATTGGTCGTCGCATGGGTCGCGGTATGGTTCGAAAGCGAAGTGGTGGTTTTCGAGTTTGGCCTATTCTACTCTTTGCTGGCTTTGGGGTTATTTATTATTTTTCTAATAGTGAAACAAATGAACTCACAGGTCGCAGGCAGATGATCGCCATTTCTGAAGATCAGGAAATAGCACTTGGCCTAAATTCTTATAATCAAATTCTGAGTCAGGCTCCCGTTGTTCAGGGTGGGGTGCACTACCAAAAGATTAATGAAATAGGTCAGAGGATTGCTGCAAGTACTGGGGAAACTGATTTTACTTGGGAGTTTAATCTAATTGATTCTGATCAGGCGAATGCCTTTGCCCTGCCGGGTGGTAAGGTTGCCGTGTATTCGGGGATTTTGCCGATCGCTAAGAATGAAGATGGTCTGGCTGTTATAATGGGGCATGAAGTGGCTCATGCAATTGCCAGGCATGGAGCGGAGAGAATGGCTCATCAACAATTGAAGCAATGGGGAACTATGGCCATGGGGGTTGCGGTAGGAGAGATGGACATAGGAGCTCAACGCGGAATAATGGGAGCGTTTGGCGTAGGGGCTCAATTTGGAGCGATGTTGCCATTCTCACGTAAGCATGAGTCTGAAGCGGACTATATGGGGTTAATTTATGTGGCGCGATCTTGCTATAACCCAGAAGAAGCTCCTAAAGTTTGGGAGAGAATGGCGGAAGCTAGTTCCGGAAATAATACCTCGGAGTTTGCTTCTACTCACCCTAGTCCACGTACTAGAATTGAGCAGTTTAGAGAATGGATGCCAGAAGCCCTTGAAATTAGAAAGAAATTTTGTGGGGACCAATCTTTCTAGTCCCAGATCGTCAACTCATTAATCCATTTGGGTTTGATTAAATAAATCAAGGAAATAATTATTTAATGAAAGGTCTGCAACAAACATTTGTCGCGATATTTTTGGCGATTTTTTTGTTCTCAAGTTTTGCTTCTGCTCATAATGGCCTTGTTCATGAAATGGAGGCTGTTGAAGTTGGACAAACTCTTGGTGATGGTAAAGATGGGAGAGTTTGGATTCAATGGAAGGGGCAGGCGAAAGAGCGAGAAATTGCCAAGGTGATAGTTAAAGCTCGCAAGCAAAGTGGTGGACCGGACGTTTACATTGATTTACGATTTGAAAATGGAGCTGCCCTAGATAAGGGCAAGCAGGTTGTCTTTAAAGATAATGCTCGCAAATATGGTAGTTGGGATTTGGGCCGTGTTAAGCCAGCTGGTAGGAAATTGGTTCTTATTGCCTACAATGGGGAAGTTTTTGTTGAAACTGTTACTTTTGAATACGAGCCCCTTTCGGATGATGACCAGGTTACCCCAGAGAAAAAGTTAGGTAGTGGAGATGCTAGTTTTCGGAGTTCTAGTCCACATAATCGACGTAGGTATGGCTCTAGATTGAATTCTGCTGGAGTTGGGAGCAAGCTGCAAGATCAAGTTTTGAATGGTTGCCGCATGAATAAGTCAATGCGTAAACCCTCTATTGAAGTTACGAAAGTTCGAAAGAGTGAGGGGCTTTGGTCTAGTAAAAAAAGAATTTCCGGATTTATAAAAGCTGTTTGCGTTGAAGAGGCTGGTTACTATGAGAGTGGTGAGTTAAAGCATAGATTTAACTTTCCACTTTCTGATCGTTATAGGAGAGAAGAGTTTAGTATACAATCTCGCGGTGGTGAAGTCGGGGAAATTCGAGTCCTTTTGTTTGATGGCCAAGAAAAACGACTTTCGGTTGATGGCTACTAGACTAATCTTCCTTTTGTTAGCTATTTTCTCAATACTGACAGATTCTGTTTTTGCTGAGGTCTCTCAAGCTTCTACCGAGGTTGGGGAACTAGTGGATCCTGGGGTTATTAAAGCACGTGAGTCGCGGCTAAGAGAAAATTGTTCGGGTTCTATCTACCGTTCAAAGAAAAAAGGTATGCCCGTATATGAAGAATTCAATCTTAGCTCACAAGTGGTTTACCGACTCAGGTTGGGAGAGAAGGTCTGTTATATCGGAGAGCGAGAAGGTTTTGCCATATTAGATTGGCGAGAATTTGAAGAATCTAGCGTTGCTGAGAAGAGTAGTCCTGCTAAGGAACTAGCTTATGCAAGGCTCGTAGATCTTTGGCCACCTCGCACCAAGCAAGTGGCTAAATCTTCAGATCCTCCTGGATTGATTGGAGCTGTTTTTGGAAAAGCCCGGGAGTATTTTAGAAGACTTCGCTATGGCCAACCCCCTAGTGATGCACTTGAGCCGATTCGCCCAGCTTTAGACGCTATTGAAGAACAGGTGGATAAGTAAGCTCTAACTACTTGGGTAGTTTAATTGTAAAGCTAGTGCCCTTACCTTCCTCAGAGTTGACTGTTAGATCTCCTCCATGTCGATTGACTACAATTTGATGGCAAATGGCTAGACCTTGTCCGGTGCCTCGACCAACTTCTTTAGTTGTGAAGAATTGATCGAAGACTTTTTCTCTAATTTCCTCTGGTATGCCTGGACCATTGTCTGAGATTTCAACTTCAACACAGTTCTCCTCTAGGTTCTCCCGGGTTTCAACTATGATTAGACCTACATGGTCATCCGTTTCCTTCATGTAGTCAGAAAGTGCATGAGCGGCGTTGACAATAATATTTAGCATCACCTGGTTGAGCTCTCCTTGGTAGGCAGGGACTAAAGGAATTTCCTCATTGAGATCTCTTCGGATCTCAGCTACGTTTTTCCACTCATGTCGACTAACATCTATGGAAGTTTTAATGACTTTGTTGAGGTCTGTTTCTACTTTTTCTTCCTTGTCCCTGTGTGAAAAATCTTTCATCGCTTTGATAATTGTTGAAACAGCGGTGACCCCTTGAAGAGCGTCATCAAGAGCAATAGGAAAACGATTTTGTAGTTTTTCAATTTTTAACTCCTCTTTGCATTTCTTGAGATTGTCCATTATTTGATCTTTTTCTCGTCCTGTCGGAAGCGATACAATTAGCTCTTCGCAGTTTTGTTGGTAGTCAGCCATTCGAGAGCTGGCTTTGTTCATAAACTCTAGGTTGTGGCGAATATACTGCATTGGGGTGTTGATTTCATGAGCGATACCGGCAGATAACTGTCCCATAGACTCAAGTCGATTGGTTTGTGATAATTTCAATTCAAGCTTTTTCTGCTCCGTAATGTCTAGAATTACCCCGCCAATAATTTCGTTCTCGTAGTCAATAAGTTGTCCACGTATAAGGACCCAACGTTCTTCTTCAGAAGATGTTTTCACCCGAGCCGGAACTTCGATTAACTCATCTGTTCTTTGCAGAAAATTCGCCAACACTAGTAGTAGCTTTCTTCGATCATCTGTATGGATTTCAGTGAGAAATCCCTGAGAAGTTGTATTAGTAGATTGGATGCCTAGCTCTGATCTCCAGTGTTTGGCCAGGGAAAAACTTCGACTTTTAGGTTCGTATTCCCATTCTACTACCCGTGCTGCAGCTAAGGTAATTCCGCGTCTAAAGTTGGCAGTGTCAACCTCCTCGAGCCTTTCATCTAGTTCACTATTGAGGGTTTGCAGGCTGGATGCCATTTTGTCGAAGGCCTGAGCTACTTGAGAAATTTCATCTCTGCCCTGCTCACCTATTCGAATGTCTAGGTTGCCAGAGGCCAAGCCTAGTGTTGCGGTAGTGAGTTTTTGTAGACGCTTCTTCAGGTTAAAAATCATAAAACTAGCTAGCACGGCGGAAATGATTATAACTAGTGCTCCAGCTAGACTAAGGCCTCTACCTAAAACACGATTTGCGTTTAGAATCTGATTGGCGTTTTTTGAAACAACCAAACTCCAGCTCTCTTCTGCTCCAAATTCAGATAAGTCTATTGGAGAGAGAATTTGTAGTTCTTCGACAGGAGGATCGTAACTCTCGTTCAAATTGAAAATAATACGTTCGGTTTTCTCATCGAAGAGTCCACTCTCATTTTCAGGCGATAAAAGCAAATTAAAGTGTTTTAGTTTATTTGAAGTATTTTTCTTGGTGTCTAGAAGGAAGTTAGTATCGAAAAGAAATTGATTTTTATTCGATAAGAGAGAGATGTCCGTTGCTGCTGTTTTGCTGAGAATCTCAGAGGAGCTTTTAAGAATATTTTCTATTTCAGTTAGGTTTAATGAAACCCTAAAGACACCAATAAATTGAGAAGATTTGTTGAGGATGGCAAAAGAATAGAGGTATGTTTGTTGTTTTCTTGAAGTTGTTGTTGGAGAGATTGAGAAGAGTTGGCCTCTGGATTTTGTTTTCCCCCACCAAGTTTTTTCTGCTTGGACAAGTTTAGATTTTAAACTTGTCTGGGCCACTAGTACGCCAAACTTATTATATAGCTCTACATTTGTGAAAAGTTTCACACCGTAGAGTTTTTCTAGTTCCATAAGCTGTAGGTTTAGCTGGTCGCTTAGAGTCGAATTAACTGGATAGCTAGGGGATAGACTTGCCCCCTTGTTATCTTCCGTCTTTTGGATCAACTCTATGCGCTCTACTTGTTTGATTGGATTTTCTAGAGCGTCGAATTTTTGATTGGATTTAGTTAGTGCGTCAATCAAATGGGGTTGTTTTGAGTAGGATTTCCAAATAGAAGTTTGAGAAGCAAGAGATTCCACGACTCTTTTAGAAACAAATTTGACTTCGGCTAGGGCATTGATTTTGGCAGACTTGCGAATTTCTTTATTCGTCGAGCTGAGTGCATAATATCCGAGGCCCAAGAGCATGAGAAGAATAACCAATATGCCGGTGACCAGCATATTTACTATTCCAAATCTTGTCTCTATTAGCTTCATTTAGTTTCTTATTTTTATTATAAGTCCTATGCGATTAAAAACTTCTAAATAGGTAGCGTTCTAGTACGGATACAATTTGTTTCTTTTTTAATGGTTTTCTCAAGAGTTCGTTCATTCCGGCGTCTGTGCATTCTTGAAGCATATTTTCTTCTCGATTTTCGCAGAGAGCCACGATTGGGACGATGTACTTTTGATCAGTAGATTTCTCCCATGCTCTAATTTCGCTTGCGGCTTCGAGGCCAGATGTTCCGGAAAGGTCATAGTCCATTAGGATTAAATCAAAGCCGCCTTTCTTGGCTTCCTCAATTGCATTTTGCCCATCCGACGCTAGATTGACCTCCACCCCGAGCCGCTCCAGCATTCGGCCCACTACAAGTTGATTTAAATGGTTATCATCCACCAATAGGATTCGGGAGCTTGTGCCGGCTTTGTTGTCTTTTTCGATAGCTTTGAGGGCAGAGTGAGATAATTCATTTCTGACACAGGGAAGACTTAGCTCAAACCAAAATGTCGAACCTTGCTCGTTTTTGCTGGTAACTCCAATTGTTCCACCCATTTGTTTGATTAGCTTTTCACAGATCTCGAGACCTGAGTGTTGACGATTTTCGTCATTGGAGCTTTCGCCTTTTTCCTCAGTTGTGAACATTTGAGACCGGATTTCTTCTGGAATTCCGGTTCCGGTATCAATTACCTCAAAGACGAGTCGGCAATTGTTTCCTAGTTCCTGGCATCTGACCTTTAGAGTCACAGAGCCCCTATTGGTGTATTCAAAAGCGTTAGTGAGAATATTTAGTAAAATTTGTTTAAGGCGGAATTGATCTCCCTCTACGACGATAGCAGGGTCAACATTAATATCTAACTTGAGATCGATGTTCTTGGATTCTGAGATTGAGGTGAACAATGAAGCAGAATCTTCAGCTAATTTTAGAGGGCTAAATTCTTCGAATTCTAGCTGAATAGTTTCCGATTCGAGAGTGGAGAAGTCAATCATATCATCTACCATTGCTCTCATGTTTTCCGCGGTGTTCTTTAACTTGCGTGAATGAAGCTCACCTTCTTCATCAAGTTTGGTCTTGAGTAAGGTGTCAACAGCGTGAACGACGCTTGATACGGATGAGCGTATTTCTCTTCCTAGAGTAGCGAGTGACTCCCCTTTGGTTAGTGCAAGCTGTTCGGCCTTATTCATAGCTTCGCAAAGTGCCACCGTCGCCATTTTTGTATCCGTGATGTTTGAAAGTGTTGTTTGATAGATCTCTCGCCCTCGCAGGACCGTATTTTTTTCAGAGCAGTTGAAAAAGATGGTTTCTCCATTTGGATGTGTATATTCGATTTCAAAACGAGTGAGTCCGTCTACTGTTTTTAGTCGAAGTTTTGATTGATTGAGAAAGTTGGAAGGTCCTTGATTTTGAGGGTTGTTGTCCTCCTTGTTTCCGTTGCTAAGAATTATTTGAATGATTTCGGATTCTATAAGCTCATCTTTGGTTTCAAATCCAAGCATTTTTAAAAGAGCATCGTTGGCGTAGAAAACCTCTTTTTCATCGTGGATAATTATTCCCAACACGGAGTCATTGATGAGACCCAGGTATTGTTTTTCCTGAAATGTTTTATTTGAAAGATTTCGGAAAAAATTTAGTAAAGATACTGCAAGTATCGGTACTAGAGCCCAGAGAAGTATAGCGGTTTTGCTGAATTTGGCGTAGTTGCTAGAGGATTTCGAAAAATGAATATTGAATTTTGGGCCAAAGTGAGTGAATTGTTTTGTGTCTGTGAGGACAGGCCACCAGTTGGTCGTGCCTTTTTTTGATTTGTCGACTTCGTGAGTGAACAAATTATTACTTCCTCCTGAGACAGGTGTTTCTATTGATTCGACTTTAATTCCCAAAGACGGATTTTCTTTTACAATGTTTTCGAATAGTTTTTGGCCTGAGATTGAAGCGGCAAAGAGGCCATAAACTTTTCTTTTTCGCTCTGCTTTCTCGCGGGGAGTATATTTACCGTGATAGAGGGGTTTAAATGTTAAAAGGGTTTGTTCTTTTCCGAGTAGGCGCATTGGAAGAGAGCTAGTAATTTTTCCTGAGGCAATTGAGGAGTTTATAACTTCTGCGAGTCTTGGATCTTGTAGAGCATCGAGGCCCAGGTATTTAACATCTAGTGGTCCCATCGGTTCTATTAGGCTCAACGGAATATACTGATCTTGATCCTCTGTTAAGACAAAGTCACCCATATTGTTCACTCGAACCACTTTAAACGCGGGGAATCCGTCTTCCTTCATAGTCTCTATAAAGCCTTCTAGTTCGTCAGATGTAGTCTTGGTCCACTGCAGGATTTGATTTATGGAGGGGTGAGCATATATCAGCTCGTTTGAGAAAGTTCTTACAACATTATCGGATCGATTGTCGTTGAAGGCGTGAACGCCGGCTAAGGATGTTAGAACAGATTCTATCGCTTCTGTTTTAGCTTGTATTTCTGTAACTGCCCTTTCTGTTTCACGATTGAAAGCAGTTTCGGCGAGTTGGATTTGTTGTCGGTACCCAAAGAACACTACTACGGCGAGCAGAGCAAAAAAGAACAGTAGTAAGAGGGGAATCTCTTTTGATGTTCGATGATTAATTTTAGGATATTGCACAAGTCCTCCCTAGCTTTCTTCCTTTTAGAGCAAGCATTGAGATATTAGCGTTTTCTCCAAACTCCGAATTTTTGCTGAACAACTTTTTCTTGGAAGTCCTTTTTTAAGGCCCATTATTATCAGCTCATTTTAGACGCTTTACCGCGGTCAAAGGGTGCTAATTTGCCGTGGATATGGTGAGGGTCTTGTATAGGACATTTAAGTGCTTGAAATTACTAGAATAGGTGTTTTAGTCGATGACTAAAGAGCACTTGAGGTTCTAATTCATTAGGCTTTTAAGTGGGAAATCGCTTCAAGGCGGCCATCTTTCGACAATCTAAAAAATCTTGATAGGGTGGCTTAAATCTTGGTTGATTTTTTCTAGAGGCCCGAGTGTCTTGATTTTAATGTTTGGTGTTGTTTTGTCAGTCTGTAATGGAAAGCGAGCTATGTGTTTATTTAAACGATTTTTCTTCTTGATGTTTCTTGTGTGTTTACCGTTTTCCTCAAGTGCTGATGAGTTTGAGGTAGACTGGGATAATGGCTTGGTTTTTCGTAAAGCGGACCCAAACGTTGAGCTGAAGTTGAGCGGGAGAATGCAGAATGACTGGGCGTTTTTTGTTTCTCCGGATGGGGGGTTGGTTGAGGAGTTTGGAGAGTTGGAGGACGCTACCGAGTTTCGACGACTTAGGGTTGAATCGGCTGGAAAGTTTTATGGCAAGTTAGAATTTAATATAGGGTATGATTTTAGTGATGGAGAGAATGATCTCAAGAATGCTTATGTGGGTTTGCTCGACTTGCCTTTTGGTAACTTGAGACTTGGACATTTTTTTGAACCCTATGGTTTGCAAGACCTCACTAGTAGTAAGTATATTACTTTCCTCGAGCGACCTCTTTCCTTTGCGCCATTTCGAAACACCGGTGTGATGGTTTATGATTTTTGTGAGAGTTGCGGGATTAGTTGGGCGGCCGGAGTCTATCGGGATACCGATGGTTTTGGAAACAGTGAATCCAAAAGCGATGAACTAAACTACACCACTAGAGTCGCGGGTTTAGTTTTTGAAGATGAAGAAGTTGGGTCTCTTTTGCATTTAGGGGTTGCGTATTCTTATCGTAGGCCGAATTCAGACGTATTTGGAGTTTCTTCGAGAGCTGAGAGTCATTTGTCGCCAAAGTTTATTAGTACAGGGGAGCTTAGTAGTGACGAAGTGCAGTTGTTGAATTTAGAGTTAGCTTTTGTTCGTGATGTGTTCAGTATTCAAGCTGAGCATTCTTCGGCTTTTGTTTCCCTGCTTGAAGAGGGAAGTGGGGATCTTTCTTCTTGGTATGTTGAAGCAAGCTACTTCCTGACTGGAGAGAGTCGATCTTACAAAGCGAAGCATGCGGTTTTTGGAAGAGTGAAGCCCTTGGATCCATTTGTTGTGGCCTCTGAGGGGCGTGGGGCATGGGAGCTGAAAGCCCGATACTCTCAGGCGGATTTTGATGATGGTGCCATAGAGGGTGGAGGTGTGAAGGTAACTAGTCTTGGTGTTAACTGGTATTTGCATTCCAATGCGCGGCTTATGGCTGATTTACTCAACGTAGATGTTAAAGATTTGGGGGATACTAAGATTCTTCAAACTCGTCTGGCTGTAGACTATTAGGCTAATCCCCTTAAAAACGCTTTTTTGATTTAAATGTTTAAGCGGATTTTAGTTTTTATGAGTAAATTCGAGCACTTAGTTGCGCGCTGCTGCAGGCATCGAAGGATCAGTTTTGCCTCTAATTTGCTGGTAAATCAAACCTAAACACTCTATGATATCGTGCCCTGAGTTGGAAAAGCAGTCCTATCTTTTAGTCTGGCTGTGGTCTGATTCGGGTTGTAGTAGTTTTTTAGTTCCTCAGCTTAGAGTTTCAAGCGAATTGTATTTATTCAATGACTTTAGAAAATACTAACTTAGATGTGCGCCCAGGTCTTGAACTCAAAGATCGTAAGGTTTTGGTTACTGGAGCC
>CALKYB010000128.1 GCA_938003565.1 uncultured bacterium | reverse complement strand
TGCCTAGTTCACGCTCTGCCACACTGAAACTAAAACTTGAAAGGACAGTGTTTGGCCAAAATATCCCCTTCTAGCATAAATTTCGGCATAGACGACCTTTCAATCAGATGGGTATATGCTGCAATTAGACAGATATAATGCGCCTCCAGTACGCTACAAGTCCTCAGGACTTGGCGAGAAAACACCAAATAAAGCAAATTTACCCAAGCTTTAGGAACACACCAATGGCATTGTTGTATTTTTTACTGCATCGAGCCAGAATAGAGCTGTGACCGTTAGAGAATAATATTGAAAACCTTAATTTTGAAAAAGATCTGCATTAAAAACCAAGTTGATTAGTGTGACTTATGCTGAGCAGAAAAGCTAACCTTCTAAACAACTATACCAAGAACGACTTCAATTCATGTCGGAGTATCCAATGGCAAAACACTCGTCAATGAAGACGGACAATAAAGACGACTCACTCAATCAATCAAATGGTTTTTCCATTGAAGAGCTTGCTCTCTTAGTAGAAGCCGAAATTCGTGGGAAATCTAAGTCTAAGGTTTACTCCATCAAACCCCTCGCAGAGGCCTCAGAAAAAGACCTAACATTCTTTGCACCCACAAATAAAAAATCCTATGGGGAGCTACTAGAGACCGCAAAAATTTCAAACGCCGGGGCTATATTAATCAGTGAATATAACGAGAACATTTCATCGACACAGTTAGTCGTAAAAGATCCCTTTGCTGCACTTATTAGAATCTCTCAGCAGTTAAATCTCAAACCAAAACAAAAGAAGGGCGTACACCCTACTGCCGTTATAGGTGATGGCGTAAGTCTGCCTGAGGAGATTTCGATTGGTGCCTATGCAGTAATTGGAGATGGTGTCTCAATTGGCAAGAATACGACCATTTACCCACACGCCACTCTCTACGAAGGAGTATTGGTTGGTGAAAATTGCACTATACATTCCCATGCTGTTCTTCGAGAAAATTTGAAAGTTGGAAACTTTTGTATCATTCAAAACGGATCTGTTGTTGGAAGTGACGGCTTTGGCTATATACCTCATCCTGAAAGGGGGCACCTTCACATTCCTCATATTGGCTCCCTTGAGCTTGCTGATGAAGTTGAAATAGGTGCAAACTCCGCTATTGATCGTGGAACACTAGGAATGACAACAATAGGTAGGCAAACCAAAATCGATAATCTGGTTCAAATTGGCCATAATAATCAAATTGGAGAACGGACTCTAGTTTGCGGACAAGTGGGCGTAGGTGGAAGCTGTGAAATAGGTTCTGACGTGGTTCTGGCTGGATGTGTTGGCGTGGCTGACCATATTAAAATTGACAGTAAGGTTCGAACAGCGGGAATGACGGGAGTCAGTAGAAACCTCAGTCATGAAAAATCCAATACCAACACTGATTACGCAGGGCTTCCACCGGTTAATGTCGCTGATTGGCGTCGACAAGCGGCTTGTTTAATTAAACTTCCTTCCTTGTTTAAGCAATTTAGAAGTGCCTTAAAACGAATTGAAAAACTTGAAAAATCCGCATAATACCTAATAAAATATGTTACATACGAATCTTAACTCCCCGCATCGCAGAGCTAACTTGTTTTCTGCAATTTTCATTCTACTTGCTCTAGCAAGCTGTTCCTCTATAGGAGGAAAGTCTAACTTGAAGGATGATAATAGTCCTAGCGCTCTGCTTGAGAAAGAACGCCAAATTTATGATGATGCTATGGAGGCATATAATAGAGAGTTGTACTCTGTAGCACTAAGGGAGCTAAAAGATCTGCGAGAGCGCTTTCCAAAGGGTCACTACTATCAAGAAGCTGTTATGAAAACAGCAGACTCTTATTACTACTCAGGAAAATTCCCTGAAGCAATATCAGCGTACGAGGAATTCACTCGACTATACCCAAAAAATTCTGGTGTGGCCTGGTCAGAACTTCAAATAGCACGCTGCCATCTCAATCAATTTAGAGACTTTAAACGTGACAATGAACCTTTAGCTCAATCAGCAAAGGCATTTAGAAAATTCATAAAAAACAATCCCAATAGCGAACATCGACCGTTGGCGATCAGAGCACTAATGAAAGCTAGGGAAAATAAAGCCTCCTATGAAGTATCAGTTGTTGAGTTTTACCTGAGACAGCGGCAGTTTGTATCCGCTGCCAGAAGACTGGCTTCACTTAAACATAACTTTCCTAAGACAAAGGCCTTGGCTAATTTGGAAAAAAACATTGAAGAACTTCCAGAGTTAGAAAGCTCTAAGCTTAAGGAAATGCTGGCCTCTAAGCCTGTTAAGGCTCCAGAAGAGATTAATTTTTCGCTTCAAGGTATCGGTGTAGAGCAGTCTCAAATAGATAAACTACACGGCGAACTACTCACACCGGAAACTTCCAAGACTGGAAATTTGTTCTCTAGAATTAAAAATTTTTCAAGAGCATCCTTGGGTAAAAACTCGATCAATCAACCCCTCTTGGACCGAGTGGAATGTGTAGAGAACGGTAAAGATGAAATGTTTATCGTTTATTTAAACTCCACTGCATTTAGTCTTTCCTCTTCAAAAAACGCTGACTTAGAAGACTCTGTTCCAGAACAAAATGGTGACAAATACATTCTAATAAAAAGATATTCGAATACGGAAAAGTCCAACATAACCAGTCAAAAAGTTGAGGGGGAAGAGAGAACTCTAGAATCTAAGGACCGCTCCTGTTCATTAGAAAAATCCAAACTTTTGGTTCAGCAAAGTCGAACCGAATCAGAGCACTTCTTAGATGTTGGCGTTATGGTACCTAAAGCTGCAAAGCTTAATACAAAATTCTCATCGAAAAATGATCCAAAAAGAATCATAATTACAGTGCCGCACTCTAAATAGTGCGGACTAAAAATCCACACTAATATAACAAGGAGTATTTTTAAATTACCCCTCCCCCAAACTTCATCAGAAATAAGCTTCCCCACCTCATCACAATTTTATGCATTCTCAGAGTTTTAGTTTGCAAGCCTTAGCAAAAAAACCACGTGTTTTTGTCACCAATAGTAAAATCGTGCATTGATGCGAACTAACTATCTTTAACAATTACGGATACTTACAATTTCCTTACCTGATTGATTTGATTTTTATTCTTTATGCTAGTTAAATCATCATAATCTGCTCCATTTCTCATGAAGTTGAGCGGAAGCAGAGGAAATTTTGAAGATTATTTTCCTTGGTATTAAAGCTTAATCGGAAACAATTGAGTGAAGAGCCTGGGGAATTAATCTTTGGTTAGATTTTTACAGATCTTTTGCCTAAATAGGTTTAGAGGGATCGATTTAGATTTAGCCTGGACTGAGAAAATAACAACCGAGCGGGAGCATTGTCGAAACATTTAGAAGACTATTTTACTAAGCCTCTTCAATAAAAATTTGGCCATTTCAACTTCCGGGGAACTAAAGAAGTTGGTTGGTTAAAGAGAAAGGGTTTCTTCTAAAATCGCGGTTTTCTTGTGTGGCAATTTGGCTTGAAAGTTTGGTTTGTTGGGATGAGTCTCTATTATGTGAAGTAAGCTCTTATTTCAAAAAGTGCTTAACTTCTTGTATGGGAACTCGAACAGCAAACTTGTTTTTAACCCTATCTGCTGTAAAATTATGTCATCGGTTGATAGCAAACAAATAGAGTGCTGAGACTCATTTTTCAATTAAATGTGATCAGGGTGGGAATAAATTATAGTGAAAAATACTTAACACAAGGATGTGTAATCATGGCAGTTAAGCTTTCAAGAGAAGAACAATACGGAATAATGGCCTTGGTTGACTTGGCTTATAACTTAGGTGGCGGACCCGCTCAGGTTCGGCAAATAGCAAAGCGTCAAAAAATACCTCAAAGATTTCTTGAGCAGATTTTTGCGAAATTGCGACAAGCTGAAGTTGTTATCGGTAAGCGAGGACCAAGAGGTGGATATTCTTTGGCTAAAGATCCAAATGATATCCGACTTGAAGAAGTTATGAGAGCCCTACGTCCAAAGCTCCAAGAAGATAATAGAACCGATGCACCGGCTTTAGCAGAGTTGATCGACGTTGTTTGGTCAGAGATCGAAGGGTCTTTCCAATCGACACTCAGAGATGTTTCTTTAGAAAATTTATGCGACAGAGCCCGTTCTTTAGGAATCACTGATGTTGATACGTCAGCTCCTGAGACTTTGGCTCAAGAAGCGAGTAATCTTTTGACACAAAATCACTAGTCTACTTTGCAGACTTTTCCGAGTATCATACCAGCTTCATAGCTTACTACTCGGGAAAGTCTAGGTTCAGTTTTACTCCACTGGCTCTCCTCTGTTGAAAACCTCTTGTCGCTCACTTTTGGGTGAGTCCTCAACACCGTCCATTTCAACAAGATACTCTTATCCCCGTGGGCAGCGGTAGCATCAACACAGACATTCAGTATATGAAGTGTGAATCACCTTAATTAAAGTCGGTTTAATACATTCCAATGAAATTCTAAGGCTTTACTTGCTTGCTTTTTTTCGGAAAGGTATAAAAAATTCCTACCCTATGATTAGGTAGTGCATGGGCGATAAAGATCTCCTAATTTTGTATATTTTGGTACGGTTATCGGCCCTACCTCTGAAGGACTAGATGGACCTCGCAAAGTTTGATTTTCAGCAAATCGGCAAAAGTACAGCTGGAGTCGTAGGTACGGCTAAAAACATCGTCAGTATCATTGGATATTTGTGCTTAATCATAGCCGGTTGGTTCGCAATAGAACTCGGAGGATTAACCTATAGTTACTTCATAGAAGATAGTATTGAAATTCCAGAGATTTCGGCTATCGCCTCTTCGGGCCCGAAAAAAAACCTTCGGGCAGCTCTAAGCGAATACTCAATCATCAACAAACGAAACATTTTCGGAAAAGTCGCTTCCAATAAACCAGTAGCACCGACAACCAAAAAGCCGCCTCCGAAAGCAAAACCCCTAAAAATCAGACTGGTTGGCACCAATACCACTTCAAAAGACAGTAGTTTTGCTATCGTAGAAAATGCTAAAGGTAGAGAACAGGATATTTTCAAACTTGACGAAGAGCTCTTTGGAACTGGAGCCACACTGAAGGAAATTAACAAAGAAAGTATTAAGGTTCTAATCAGCGGAAGAACGGAGACTTTTGAGATTGAGGAGGGCTCAGGAGGTGGAGGCTCTGGTGGCTCGAATACCCAATCTAGTGGAGATGGATCCGATTTCAGTGTTGATGAGCAAGAGCTTACCCAAGCACTAGAGAATTTACCTCGATTACTATCCCAAGCAAGAGCGGTGCCTTTCTTTAGAAATGGTAAAAGTATCGGGATGAGGCTCTTCGCAATAAGACGAGGTAGTATGTATGAAAAACTTGGGCTTAAAAACGGAGATATAGTACTTTCAGTAAATGACAATAGTCTCGAAGATCCTGCCCAAGCCCTAAAACTTTTTGAAGAATTAAAAAGTGAGCGTTCGATTGGCGTGGTTGTCGAAAGAAACGGGTCGGAGAAAAATCTCAACTATTCTATTGAATAGCTCAGTTTAATAATGGCCATAACCAAAACCGACTAACGTTTTTACTATTCTCGCCTTAATGTTGACTATACTTGTAGTGAATATGTTTATAATTTATCCACAAAAAAACCTTCCTTTCTCGGCCCAATAAACTACCCTACTGGTAGTTTATTTTGTTTTGAAAGTTTTTATTTTCAAATTGTTAATATTTCCCCAAAAACCTTCCAAAGTTCTATTGTAAATATGCGTTGAAGTAGTACATTCTGCTGATCTCACTGTAGAAATTCAAATAGTCCGCGATTCAATGATATCTTCGTCAAAAAATATGCTTAGATTTTTTGTTAATTTTTCCCATTCGACTAGCTTCAAAGAGCAAAACGGTTTGGGGATAGCTAAAGCCCTCCGGGCTCTTCTCTTTACCTCACTTTGCATAGGGATAATCCACCCAAGCCCTTGCCTGGCCCAAGCTGGGGACTATGGCGCTGAGACTATCGAGGATGAAGATATTCCTGGTTTACTCTCTCCTGAAGACGTTGAAGATCGAGGCAAGACAAAGTCAAACAAACCTTCCTCTAATGAGACCTCAAAAGAAGCAGAAGGTGAATTTGCCAATCAAGAGGCTGACGTTTCTGAGCAGTCTGATGGTGATAGGCCTGCCCCGTCTGAGCTTAATCTAAACGCCAAGGATGTTGAAATTACGACTTTGGTCAAAACCATTAGTAAGGTCACTGGACGAAACTACATAGTTGATAGTGGTGTTAAAGGTAAAATAACTATTCACCTACCCACTCCCGTTTCAATGGATGAGGCCTTAAGAATTTTTGACTCCGTTTTGCTGCTAAAAGGTTTCACAACGGTCCCGGTTGGAGACAATGTTTGGAAAGTCATAGCGACAAAAAGCGCGAAGACCACCACAATTCCAATTGTTTATGAATCGCCGGAAGTCCCGTCTGACGTTCTAGTCACACAACTTATAAGACTGAAGCATGTCCCAGCTACTGAGATGCAGCAGGTTATGAGTCAGTTCGTTTCAAAAGATGGCGGTATTAACACTTTCGATGGAACTAATTCTTTAATCCTAATAGACTCAGCGGCAAATATTCACCGCCTACTAGAATTAGTAGAAAGATTAGATGTCCCTGCCACCGACCAAGATATTACAATAATTCCAATTGAGCATGCTGAGGCGCAAGATATTGCTGAGAAGATCAACGACTTGCTTGGAGGGGATGAGGAGAATCAATCTAGCGCGAACAATTCTCGAACCTCAAGAACAACTCGCAGAAGCTCATCAACCAGCCGACGAACATCAAATACTAGAAACTCTAGTAGAAACACGAATAACAGCTCCACTGCTAGAAGGAGACTTCCGCTTAAAATACTTCCTGATGATCGAACCAATTCTTTAATTGTTGTGGCAGACCCGGAGCTAACCGTTAAGGTTAGGGCTCTAGTTGAACAGCTTGATAGCCCACTAGATAAGTCTAGCGGCAGATTTTTCGTCTACAGGTTACAACACGCTGACGCAGAAGAACTTTCTGAGATTCTCAACAACTTAGTTTCCGGGGCAACATCAAGCTCTGAAACTACACCGGCAAGAACCACTGGAAGCTCCCTTAGTAGGTCCAATGCTAATCGAGATAGAGGTCCCGCTACGAGCAATGCGCGCTCTAACTCATCTGCGACTAGACGAACAAATACTGGGCCACAAACTGGTAGAGTAAATTTTGAAGGCGACGTTTCTATCGCTCCGGACCCTTCAACCAATTCAATTGTAATCAACGCTTCTCGTTCCGACTACCTTCGACTAAAAGAAGTGATAAAAGAGCTAGACGAAAAACGTCGTCAGGTATTGGTTGAAGCCACTCTCCTCGAAGTTAGAATGACTGAGGAAGAAGGATTTGGCGTTGAGCTTCAAGGAGCAGCTGGAGCAGATGCCGGTGGCCTTGTTGGACAAACTAATTTTGGCGGCCTTTCGAATCTATTAACCAATCCGTCTGCCCTAAGCGACTTAACCTTGGCAGCTGCAAGCACCGGAACCCTAACCTTGCCTGGCGGACTAGTAATTCCTTCTCAAGCTGCTCTAATTTCAGCCTTTGGCAAGAACAGTAACGTTAATGTTCTCAGTTCCCCCAATATTTTAGCCACCGATAACGAAGAAGCCGAAATAATAGTTGGTGAGAACGTCCCTTTCGTCTCAAGCTCTTCCACAGACCCCTCAAATCTAAATAACACTTTCAACTCCATTGAGAGGCAAGACGTTGGTATTACCTTGAGAATAACACCACAGATTAGCCAAGGTGATTACGTCAATCTTAGTATTTTTGTTGAAATATCCAACGTGGTGCCGGACACAAGAAACTCACCCAACGGCCCGACTACTACTATTAGGACGACGGAAACCACAGTTGAAGTTAAAGACGGACAGATGATAGTCACAGGTGGACTAATCTCAGACAACATCACTGAAGCAGACCAGGGCATCCCACTACTAAAAGACATTCCACTGGTTGGGAACTTGTTTAAAACAAACAGCACTACTCAGCAAAGGAATAACCTTCTGGTATTTATAACGCCTCGGGTCATCAGAGACCAGTTTGAAGCAAGAGAATCAACTATTGATTTTCGTGATAAGATTGAAAAAGTCTACAAAGAAAATAATGGTAATCCGCAACATATAGCTAAGCTTCACGGCCAAGGGATTGATGAGGTTAGTGAGTTTCTTCCAAACGAAGAAAATGAGCCGCTTCCAAACCCATTGACGCCACCAACAGGGTTATCTGAACGAGAGCAAACTGCATTTGAAAGGACTAAAAGTAGGCTTGAGTCCCTGGCGGGAAGCGCTCCCGAACCTAATAGCCGATCGAGTTTGGGAATATCCGCACAAGTCACGAATACCAAGACGGTGCAGAGTGATATACTAGACAGGCCAATAACGGCTGAAACTGATTTGGTAGACGATTCAGAAGTTCTTAAAATGAAGGTGTCTCCTAATTTGCCAGGAGCTGGAGAAGAAGAGATAAGTCAGAAAGAATCCGACTTAGACAACATCAATGTTTTTAGTGCGAGACCCAGAGAGAATACTTTACCTGAAGGCGATCAAGAGGTAGCTAGATTTCGATTTAAACCATCTAAGAAACTAAGCGCCCCTCAGCGTCATCTAGGTGGAGGTTCAACTCAAGAGACGAGCGACGGGCAATCAAGTAAAATTCAGGAAGCTCAGTCATACGTCGTTCTCAAATCACTTTCTCCGGAAGCTGGTAGTAATATTCCAGGGACTAAGGTATTGCCAGGGGGAACAATCGGTTTAGCTATCGCACCTGGGAATAAAAGGCCATTTAGCGCTGGAGCACGTTATACTCACTCTCAAGCTAACGAGGATAGATTTGTCGTACTCGGGACCTATGACTCGATTTCGGCCGCAGGAAAAGCCCACTCTCCCCTATCTAGTGCTGAGAGTTGGAACTTTCTGCCTCAAGCTGAAAGCAAGAACCTCGGAGCAAAGGTTTGGATTAAGGAGGAGTAGCATTAGTGAGTTCGGTTGAGGAAAGCGGTTCGGAAGTTACTGATGATGGTGTTAGCGATGGTCTGGAGGAGGAGTTCCAAAGTCGATCGTCTCTAAATCCGGTGGTATTGGCCAAAGAGTTGGGATTACCATTTCTTGAAACCCTTGAATCTAGCGAGCCCCCTAGAGAACTTATTCATGGAGACTTCTCTAGAATTTTAGGATCTTGGGGCAAATCAGCTAGAGCAGTTCCCATTTCTGAAGAAAACAACATTATAACTGTAGCGGTGAGCGATCCTCTCAATACTGAGGCAGTGGACATTCTGCGATTCTGCTACAATAAGCCCATTCAAGTCGTAGTCGCTCCTGAGAAGGAAATCGTTAGAGCTATCAATGGAGTTCGCTCCTCTCTAATGAGCGACCGTGAAAACAGTTTAAATTCTGAGGCCAGCGATGATGCTGAGATCAGTAGTTCTCTAAAAATTGATGTAACCGACGCGGAAGATGATGACGCGCCAATCATCCGCTATGTTAACACCTTGATTTTCAGAGCAGCTGAAAAACGTGCCAGTGATATTCATGTGGAGCCGTTTGAAGACATTCTTAAAGTTCGATTCAGAATCGATGGAGTTCTTCATGACATTGACGAGGAAAGTAAAAATTTCCAAGCTTCAATTCTTTCAAGAATTAAGGTTATGGCTAATCTTAATATCGCCGAAAAACGACTCCCTCAAGACGGCCGCATTGGACTAAAAATTGCTGGTCAAGATGTAGATATTCGTGTCTCAACTGTTCCAACTCGTTACGGCGAGAGAATCGTCATGAGGCTACTCGACAAATCTAAGGTAATGCTAGATTTCACATCCCTAGGACTATCCCCTAACAATGGTGAAATACTGGACAAAATGATTGCAAAAAGTCATGGAATCGTTTTAGTCACTGGCCCAACTGGATCCGGTAAAACGACTACCTTGTATGCCTGTCTTTCAGAAATTAATTCAGAGGATAAAAACATTCTAACCGTCGAAGACCCGGTGGAATATGAGCTAAAAGGCATTGGCCAAATGCAAGTCAATCCTAAAATTGACTTCACTTTCTCAAGTGGCCTACGTTCAATTCTTCGTCAGGATCCAGACGTAATTATGGTTGGTGAGATTCGAGACCTGGAGACCGTTGAAATTGCTATTCAAGCTTCAATGACGGGTCACTTAGTATTTTCTACCCTTCACACCAACGATGCTCCAGGAGCAGTAACAAGATTAATAGATATGGGCGTAGAACCCTTTCTCATCTCTTCTAGTGTGCTGATGGTGATGGCGCAACGTTTAGTAAGAACACTCTGTCCAGCTTGTAAGGTCCCACATGAAATTACAGAAGCAGAATGTTACGAGATAGGAATTGCAGATTCTTGTGTAGGAAGCACAGTATACCGCGCAAGTGAGACAGGCTGTAAATCCTGTCAGCTCAACGCATACAAAGGCCGAGCTGGAATTCATGAAATACTCCTCATTGACGAAACAGTTCGCTCATTGATTATGAAAAAAGCCAATGCCAGTCAGATAAGAGCAGCTGCTACTCAAATGAACAGTTTGAGAATCGATGGTGGGTTCAAAGTTTTACAAGGCATAACTTCGGTTGAAGAAATTCTTCGTGTAACACAAGAAGACAGCACTGAGTAGTAAGAGGTCATTTACTAAATCCGAGACAAATTTCTATGGCAGTCTTTAAATACGTAGCAATAAATTCTAGCGGAAAGGAAAAAAAAGGGGTCATCGACGCCGAGAACGCCCGTGCTGCAAAGTTAAAGTTGCAGAAAGAAGGTCTGTTCCCCCGCTCACTTAAAGAGGGTGGAGAGAATGACGGTAACTCTGGGTGGAACATCAATATTGATCTTACAAAGAAAAAGGTCGATACAACCGAGCTAGCTGTCATGACCAGACAATTGGCAACTCTAGTCCAAGCCGGAATGCCTTTGGTTGACTCACTACTAGCTCTTAGTGACCAGCTAGAAAACCCCTTTACAAAGGGAGTAATATCCGAAGTGTGTGATGAAGTAAGAGAAGGATCCTCCTTAGCTGACGCCATGCTTAAACACAGCAATGTTTTTCCAAAAATTTACGTCAATATGGTATCTTCGGGAGAGTCCAGCGGAAAACTAGACATTGTTCTAACAAGACTAGCGGATCTTTATGAGAGCCAAGCGGCATTGCGCAGGAAGGTTGTTTCAGCACTTACCTACCCTTCCTTAATGCTTGTGATATGCATTTTGGCTATAGTCCTACTTCTTGCTTTTGTAGTTCCAGAAATTACTGCCATCTTCGTTGAGAAAGGCAAAACCTTACCTCTCCCGACTAGAATTGTAGTCGGTTTAAGTAGTCTAATATTAAATTACTGGTGGCTACTAATTGCGCTAGCTGTTCTTCCAGTCCTTTGGTTGCAGTATTATAAAAAAACACCTGAGGGGCGTGAGAAACTCGACCATCTCAAACTAAACATTCCCTTCGTTGGTAACCTAACTACTAAAATTGCCACCAGTTTGTTCGCCAGAAATTTGGGAACAATGTTAGCCAGTGGAGTAGAACTTCTTAGCGCTCTTGGAATCGCCAGAAACATAGTCGGAAATGTCATTATAGAAAAAGCCGTAGACTCAGCTATAGATGGAGTCAGAGAAGGTAAGAGCTTGTCTAGCGAGCTAAAGAGAACCGGCGTTTTCCCTACTATTCTAATTCACATGTTAGGAATTGGCGAGAAAACAGGCGATCTAGAGCCAATGCTACTACGAGCTGCTGACAACTACGATTCTGAGGTAGACTCAGTTTTAGGAAGGTTAACTACTATTCTAGAGCCTATAATGATATTATTTATAGCCATAGTCGTGGGTGGTATATTGCTAGCTATAATGCTGCCAATGCTGGAGATGTCCAACCTAATGAGCGGATAAGGGTGCGCCCTTATCAAAAAAATGTGAATAAATTGAAGTAAAAAGTGTCAAATTCTTGACACTTCAGTTTCAGAAGCAGTAAGAAGTAACCGGTCCAGTTTCTGCTCAGGAAGCTAAGTTATAGCTGGTTACAGCAAGAAGCCGTCACCATTGGAGAACAAGGAAGAAACAACCTCGCCCTTGAAGTTTATAATTTTTTTAGGAAATAGTAATGAATATCCTTACTTCTTTTGCTCGTCGTATGAATTCACTGAAAAAAAGTCAAAATAAGAACCCAAACAACTTTTTTAAATTGCGAAGTAGAAGCGGAGAGGCTGGTCTGACCCTGGTAGAATTAATTGCGGTTATCTTGCTAATCGGAGTCCTCATGGGCGTAGTCGCAAAGAATATCTTTGGTAATACTGAAGCAGCCAAAGCCAAGGCTAATGAACTGAAAATGAATCAACTAAAGGGCTCGCTACAAAATTACAAACTTCAATTCAACAAGTATCCTTCATCTCTTGAATGTTTGACTAAATCTTGTCCAGAAACTAAAGGAAAACTATTCACTGCCACAACCGAAGCCGATGACTTACTTGATGTTTGGGGAAATCCTTACATTTACAAAACAGAGAATGGCGGAAGGTCTATTTCTATTCAAACTCTTGGAGCTGACGGGGTAGCCGGTGGCGACGGAGCTAATACCGATTTCGTAATCAACTAATTTGCTTTGCAATTGAGTAGCCCATCTACGAGGATTCACTGCTTCAAAGACTGGATTTGTCGAAATATTCTACGTTCAAAAATCGGCGATAGAGGGCTCACCTTAGTTGAGCTTGTGGTAGTAATTGTTTTGATTGGCGTAATCGGCTCAATAGCTTTTTCTAGAGTTGAGTCAATACTACTTTTTAAACAGAAAGAGCAGCTAAGAAAATTTGCTAATAATTGGGAATTTCTTTTCCAACACGCATTGGCCCGCAATGAAACCTATCGCTTGGTTCTGAATCTCGACAACAACACATTTCATGTAGAGAAAGAAGTCCAAATTAAAGGCGATCAAACAGTAGAAGTAGACTATTTGGCAAATCTTCGAACCTCCGGCGAAAAAGCACGTAGAGCAGCAGACGCTTTAGAAGAGCAGAGAATTTCAGCAGAAGAGCTAACCGCAATTGAAGATAGTCAAAGCACTGGTGATCTTTCAGAGCAATACTTCGCCATGGTCTTTAGCGACTCCAACGGTGCAGTGAAAACTGCTCCCCCACTTGAATTTCCTGAGCTGGCAGACCCACAAGCCCTAATCGAAGGGGTTCAATTTAAGGATGTTAAGATCGGTGGAGAGGCTATTGAGACAGGCACTACCTTTATTCGCTTCTCACCACGAGGCGCTAGCCAATTTGCGCTTGTCCACTTTTTAATAGAGGATAGTGATTTTACTCTATTCATGAATCCTTCCTCAGGCAAAGTTGTCGTTGAGAATACCTACAAGGACTATGAATGGACTTATGGAAAACTTCCAGGCTCTTAGACTGAGCTGTTCATAATATTTGTTAATCTTATGATACTTCCTCACTTCCTCATCACCACTGACCCAACTTCTGCCACACATCAAGATTCTCATTGTAATAGTTTAAATCAAAGTGGTTTCACATTGATTGAAGTAGTTGCTTCCATGGTAGTGCTCGCTATTGCTCTCACTACACTCGTGGGTATTCAATCAAACTATGTGGAAGCCTACCTAGCCGAAGAAAGTCGAAGCAGCGCCGCTATGTATGCCCAATACATTTTATCCTCCATTGAAGTTCAACCTGAACCTCCCGACTCTGGACAAACCTCTGGAAGCTTAGAGAGTTATCTAAAGAAGCTAGGTTTCTTTGACGCTGACTTCTCAGAAGAAGACGTCGGGGGACTGGAAGGCTGGAACTACAAAGTGGATAGTAGTAATTTCCCCTTGCCTGGACTGGAAGGAGATATGCTTAGGAAAATTCTTTTGACTATTTCTTGGGGGCCATCCGAACTAGAACAGTTTGATATTGTATATTACATGAAAAATCCTCCAAAACTATAAGCACTCAGATTTTGGATAGACAAAGTTGAATGAAAAAAGAGAGAAAAATTATCTATAGCCAGAGTGGCTTTACGATGGTCGAGCTAGTTGCAGTGGCGGTTTTGCTTGGAATACTCTCCACCATAATGTTTGGCACACTAGATGGTATAATTACTAGTCGTGACAACCTGCTAAATAGAAACAAGGCTTCGACGACTGCTCGGTCAGTTATAGAGAGAATCACGCGGGAACTGAGCAATCGTATGCCAGGTATCAATCTTGCCGCTACAGACTCTGGAGATCAGACGGCTTCTGGTGGACCAACTGCTCCAAATCAGAGACAAAGCCAATTTAAGGGAGTAAACAAAGGCTCTGGTGCCTCCGCTAAGGACTCAATTCAATTTATAAGTAGCGGCACAGCTCAAGCTGCTTATGGTGCTTTCGCTAACACAGGTGTCGTTGAAATAAGTTACAGCCTTGTTGAGGATCCAGAACAAAGCATTGAGATGGAGAATGGTGAGAAAACCTATTTATTGATTAGAAATGAAATTCCCGCAGATGTTAGAGATAAGAAAACCAGAGAGAGCTTGCGAATTACTTTTCCAATTGCTGCTAATGTAACTTCTCTTAATTTTCGCTATCTACATGATGAAGCCTGGGTTGACGACTGGTCGGATGGAAAGCGAAATAGACCCTCCCTACCCCATGCTGTAGAAATAACACTCGCCATAGCCGGCGAGGATGGTCGGTTAAACAAATACCGCACAGCGGTGGCGGTTAATAGGCGCTCACCAAGGCGAAGTATTCCCCCCACTCCTAGATAAAGCTGATAAACTTATTTCGAATTCCTGACGGCGCTGAGATTTTAACCTTTATTTTGAATATGTTAAGAATAGTGCGAGTTCATTAGCAGAAAAAGATTGTTGTGCGAAAATACCTCTGAACCCCAATATTGAGTTTAAATCTAGAGTATTTCGAGAAGTGATGGACACCAAATATTTTACTTCGGAAATGCCTCCTGAGGTGAAATTGTTAGAATTTAAATTTGCGAAAGTTAGTTTAAATTGAGGCTAAAAAGTTCTCTTGGTTAAAATACCACTTTATTCTTCTTTAATTAGGATCGCCTAATGTCATTGACCATCGCGATAAGCTGTAAAGACAACAAAGCCTACCTGTTTGCGGGAAAGCTAGGAGCGGGTGGTCGACCAACCCTTACAGATATACGTACGTTGGATATTCCAGAGCGAATAGTAAACGAAGATGACGAACAGGAGAATGATGAAGTAACCGTTGCGCGGCTTGATTTAGACGAAGTCTTCAAAACCGAGGTTGATAGTACGGCAGCCCTTCTTAATAGCGATCAGGTCCTATTTGAGAAGGTCATATTGCCTTTTAGTGACCCAAAAAATGTTGAGAAAGTCCTTCCACTTCAAATTCAAGACAAGATCCCCTTCGATATCGACGAGTTTGTTTTCGATAGTTATTTATCCAATCAACTGAAGGAAGATAAATTTGAACACCTCTCTTCATTTGTGCCAAAGACCATAGTGGAAGAAAGTTTAAAAACCTTTAGCCACATTGGACTTGAACCATCCTTTCTCACCAACAATTCATTTGCACTAGCAGGGATAGCCGACCTAGCACCGGAAGCTTTTACCTCCTCTTTTGCAATTATAGATCTTCAGCCAACTTTTGCTTCAATAGTTATACTTTTCGATAAAACTATTTTTGCTATGAGAGAGCTTAGCGCTAGCACCTCTGCTGGAGCGGAACAACTTATGGCAGATTTAAGATGCACAATTTCACAGGCCGAACTATCCGCCGGTAAGAGTATTGAAAAAGTTTTTCTCGTAGGAAATCAGGCAGCTGCAAGATCGTTTTCTTCCTCTGCCCCCTACGAATCAATGTTCCTTGATTTAAACAGCTTACTTCCAGGTAATATAAGTGGAGTGGACCTAAACAGTTTTCCTGGAGCTTTAGGACTCCTCGCCCACGAAACAACTACAAAGTCTACTGAAAACTCTGGAGAGATTAATTTCAGACAGGGCGAATTCGCCTATAAGCCAACATTTAGAAATATCATGGTGGCGGTCCAAGAACACTTTTGGAATATAGCTGGAGCCCTCATACTCGGCCTGATCTTGCTATCATCCAAATTTCTTTTTGAGTATATGCAGCTCGAAAGAATTGACAGAGCAATTGAGCAAGCCTCTGCTGCCTATCTACCAGGAGAAACTTTGACCAAGGGAGTTGAAAAATCTATCCTTGCCAATAAAGTCGCAGCCTTGGAAGAGAAACTCCAAGACCGTGGCTCACTTTCAGCGCTTTCCCCACTGGAGTCTCTGAAAGAACTGTCAAAACTTATAACTCCTACCCTAGATACTCAAATAAAAGATTTAATAATCGAACCCCAAATGATTACTATAAACGGAAGTCTGGGAAGTATTCCTGCGGTTGGAAAGCTTGACCAAGTGCTAAAGAAAAGTAGTAAGTTTTGTGACAAATCAAAACCTTCAGCCACCACCAAAGGAAGTAACTACGGTTCAAGAACTGGTTTTGAGGCTAAAATACCACTCTGCGAATGAAAACTTATAAGAAAAAAATCATTGCTCAATTCGAGGCCCTAAACCCTCGTGAAAGACTAGTAGTAGGCCTATCTTTTTTCGGACTGCTTGGTGTTTTAGTCTATTTCGGAGTTTCCTACTCCCTAGAGAGTACAAGAATAAAGGCTGCTAAAAAAACAGTCCGGCAGGGTGACTTGGCTGAAATTCACTACTTACTCAAACAACATGCCCAGCTTGAAAAAAAACTAAATGCTGTCGAAGAAGCTTTTAGTAATGCGGAAATGAGCTTTGAGCAAATCACTAGTGAAGTAGATAAGTTTGTAAAAAAATCTCTCGGGGCTGATGTTAAGTATGATTTCAAGCGTAGAGGTCAAAACGCCACTTCCTTAGGGGATGAGTTTGAAAAAATGACCTACGTCCTCAGTCTAAACAGCATCACTCTCGATCAGACCGTAAAATTCCTCTACAATTTTGAGCAGGGCAAATCTTCTCTAACCATGGGAAAAGTTCAAATGGCTAGAAACAGCTCTCAAGATTCTTTTCGAACTACTTTTGATATTTTTAGCGTTCGTAGAAAAGAAGGTTAATAACTAGACATGAGTCACCGTCGCGCTGAAAGTCCTAAAACATTTTTAAAAATCGTGGTGCTTGGCACGTTCTTACTTCTTTTTTTCGGTGGAAGAATTGCCTACCTCTATTTAGGAAACTCTATAGAAAAGAACCTTCGGAACAATGCTGCCGTTGCTGGGGTTAATTTAGATATTGAGGACTTTCAAACTAGCTTTCCTCTAAAATTCTCAGCAGATTCATTCTCATTGTCAGTCCCAATTGGTAGATTCATGAGAGATTTCTCAAGCTACGGAGGCCTGGGCTCGCTGGCAGTTACCGGTTCTTGCTCAACCCCAAACGGTGGCTTAGAACTTGGAGCAATTGTTTTGCTAAAGAAAATTCTTACCGCTGAAGCCAATTGTTATCAGGGCAAGTTGGTTACTAAATTTTCTGGTCCCCTCCTAAGTAACAGCTCCGCTTTTGAATACGAGGCCCAATCTATAAGCATTTCCGACTACCCGCTTGCTAAGCTTTACGGTGTAAAAGGAACTCTTTTTTCCACCGGAGATGGAGAAACATCGGAGGATGGTAGTCAATTAAAAAGCTTTAAAGGCCAACTTTCGCTCAAGGATGCAAGCTATCCAGGCGGAACTCCAATTTTTGGGCCTGCGAAACTACCTGCAATCGAAAAGCTAAACGCGGAATGTGAGGTTCAATGGAAGGATAATGAGTTTAGAATTGACAACTGTAGCGGCGACTCTTCCTTGGGTAGTTTTAAGGGTAGTGCTAACGGCACTGTGGATATGAATGGAAATATCCTTTCAGGTCTTAGCAATTTCAAATTCAACTTTAGCGATATTGGGCAAAAGGAAATCGCCCCCTACCTGGCTTTAGCGGCAGGTAAATACAGCGAAAATCCAAGTAAGAACTGGGGCTTTACCTGGGAGAAACCTCTCAATAGAAACCCATTCCAGGAAATCAAGGAACTCTAAGTTTTCTCACCATTTAAGTGTTTATTCACGTCTCAAAAGCCCATAACCTGCTGTAATCATTAGATCCCACTTGATATATTTCCTAAAGTAGTCCACTATACGGGGCTAACACAGCCAATCCAACTTATTAGGCTTGGCTCAATACTCACCGTTTTTTAGTTTATTTTATATGGCCAACGAGAAAGTTAAAGAAAATCTATTTTCCTACATCGAAGTTACAATTCTAAAGAGTCTTAGTAAGACCAGAGCTTCAGAAACCTCTACTATTGAAGTAAGTGAACTCTCAACCTCTACAGGTATTAAAGACAATGACGAAGTTCTAAGAGCCCTTTACACCCTAGAGGGTAAAAGTTTAGCACGGCCTTATCCTGAAGGAGACTTTACTAGCAATAGCTGGAAAATCACTCAGACAGGTATCAAAGCCTTAGGGTTAATGACCGAAGGCGCTGGGTCTGATTCTCCTCGTTAGTTTTTTAACTAGCGGTCCAAACTAATATTATTGCCTTCTCGTCCGAGAACATTTTAGTTTACTGTTCCTGCTCATTCTCGAAATCTCTCAAAGAGATTTCTCCGAGGGCTCGGCGGAAGTGGGAATGCAAAACGAGACTTCAG
>CALKYB010000127.1 GCA_938003565.1 uncultured bacterium | reverse complement strand
CATAGAGCGATACGTGAGTTTGACGGAAAGGAAATGATTTCCCAATTGCTGGGTCAGTTTGGGGCTGAGGGTGTCTATTGGCCAAACCGGGTTGCTCAAGTTACCCCAGAGACTAAGTTTGCTTGGTTGTTGGAGGAGAATCCTTGGTTAGAAACTGAAAAGCTAGTTGTTAAGCCAGATCAACTTATAAAGCGGCGTGGAAATAATAACCTTCTTTTACTTAATGCTTCTTTTAGTGAGGTCCAAAACTGGATTGCTGAGAGAATGGACAAAGAGGTTACGATAGATGGTATTTCTGGAGTATTAAATAGTTTTGTCATTGAGCCTTTTGTTCCTCACGCCTCTGAAGATGAGTATTACATTGCAATACAGTCTGAGAGAGATGCCGATGAGATTCTTTTTTATAAAGAAGGAGGAGTTGATGTCGGTGATATTGATGCAAAGGCAAAGAGATTGAGGGTTCCTGTGGATGGGGACTTGGATAGCTCGTTGATAGCCAAAGAGCTTTTGGAAGGAGTTCCTGCTGATCGTCAGGGGGTGATTGAGAAATTTATTACGTCTCTTTTTGAAGTTTATCAGAAAGCGGGTTTTGTTTACTTAGAGGTCAACCCAGCTGTCTATGTTGACGGAAAAATTATCCTAGTAGATTTAGCTGCTAAGTTAGACGACACTTCGGAGTTTGAGTGTGGAAAACTTTGGGGTAGTTTCCAGTTTCCTGCTGCTTTTGGAAGAAAGTCGGTCCGAGCAGAAAGACATATCGCTCGGCTTGATGCTCAATCTGGATCTTCACTTAAGCTAACAATACTTAATCCAGAGGGTCGAATTTGGACTATGGTAGCTGGTGGAGGAGCTTCTGTTGTCTACGCCGACACGATAGCGGATCTAGGACATGGCTCTGAGTTGGCAAATTACGGAGAGTACTCCGGTAATCCCTCCGATGAGGAGAGTTATGAGTATGCGAAGACTATTCTAGAGTTAATGACTAAGAGTGGGGGTTCTAAGGAAGGAAAGGTCCTATTGATTGGCGGGGGAATAGCCAATTTTACAGATGTAGCTAAAACCTTCGGTGGAATTATCAAAGCAATTCGAGAGTATAGCGATAAACTCAAAGCTGTGAATGCAAAAATTTATGTCAGAAGAGGTGGTCCCAATTATAAAGTTGGACTGCAACGTATGAGGGAGCTAGGGGATGAATTGTCTTTGCCTATAGATGTGTATGGTCCCGAAACCCACATGACAAGAATTGTAAACATGGCTCTTGCTGCTTAGATTGATATTTTAAATTAAAAGTTATTTTACGAATAGAGGATTGGAACATGTCAGCCCTTGAGAAAGAAGTATTAGAAGAATTAAAATCGTCAGAAACTAGTGTTAAACCCGACTATGAGTTGTTTGACGAAAATACCCAGGCGATAGTCTTTAACTATCAAACTAAAGCTATTCAGCGAATGTTAGATTTTGACTATGCTTGTCGAAGAAAAACCCCTTCTGTTGCGGCTATTGTTTATGCCTCGCGGCCCGGCTATCACAAGTGTTTCTGGGGCAGTGAAGAGATAATGATTCCAATTTATCGAACTACCAAAGAGGCTGCTGAAAAACATAAGAAAGCTGATGTTTTTATTAACTTCGCTTCTTTTAGATCCTCTTATGAATCTTCTATGGAAGCTCTGGAGCAGCCTACGATTCGTACCGTGGCCATTATTGCTGAAGGGATCCCAGAGAGAAAAGCACGTAAGTTAGTTTCGGCGGCTGCTCGCATGGACAAGTGTGTGATTGGCCCAGCAACAGTTGGTGGTATCAAGGCTGGAAAGTTTAAGATTGGAAATACTGCAGGCTCGATTGAGAATATAATTGATACTCGACTTTATGTTCCAGGTTGCGTTGGTTTTGTCTCTAAGTCTGGTGGCATGTCGAATGAGCTATACAACACAATTAGCATGGCTTGTCGGATAGATGGTGAGCAAAGAGATGATCTTGCCTACCCAGCTCTTAATGAGGGTATTGCAGTTGGTGGTGATAGTTTTCCTGGCTCAACTCTGTGCGATCATTTGTTACGAATGGAGAAAAATCCTGATATTAAATTTTTGGTTGCTCTTGGTGAAGTTGGCGGGGATGGCGAGTATAAGATTTGTGAAGCCATAAAGAGTGGTGAGATTTCAAAGCCAGTCGTGATGTGGGTGATGGGGACCTGTAGTACCTTGTTCCCAGGTGAGGTTCAGTTTGGCCATGCGGGTGCTCGGGCAGATGGCGAAGAGGAAACAGCTCATGCTAAGAATCAAGCACTAAAGGAAGCTGGAGCGATTGTTCCTAATTCATTTGATGATCTTGGGGATGTCATAAAAGGGGTCTATAAAGATCTGGCTGCTAAGAAAGTAATTCAGCCGGTAGAGATTCCTAAGGCGAAGGTGGTTCCAATTGATATTTCGGACGCCCAAAAGCAGGGATTAATTAGGAAACCTACTAATTTTGTTTCGACTATTTCCGATGATAGAGGAGAAGAGCTTAGTTATAATGGAGTGCCAATTTCTCGTGTTGTTAGCGACGGGTTTGGAATTGGAGGAACTCTAGGTTTGTTGTGGTTCAAGCGTGAGTTGCCCAAGTTCGCTAGTGACTTTCTAGAGTTAATCCTTGTTTTGACAGCAGATCATGGCCCAGCGGTGTCGGGAGCTCATAACACTATAGTTGCCGCTCGGGCTGGAAAGGATTTAGTTTCAGCTGTGGCCTCAGGAATGTTAACAATTGGACCGCGTTTTGGTGGAGCAATTGATGGAGCTTCGCAGCATTTTAAACATGCTGTAGATAATAATATGTCTCCAGAAGAGTTTATTGTTGATATGAAGAAAAAGGGCATTCCGATCCCTGGTATTGGTCATCGAGTAAAATCTTTATCTAATCCTGACAAGCGTGTTGAGTTGCTAAAGGATTATGCTCTTACTCACTTTGGTAGTGCGAAATATATTAAGTTTGCTATGGAAGTTGAGCAGTTAACAACGAAGAAGAAAGGTAATTTGATTCTTAATGTTGACGGAGCTATTGGGACCTCTTTTATAGACATGCTTCAGGCGGCAGAGAGTTTTGATGATGAAGAAATTCAAAAATTCGTTGAACTAGGATTTCTAAACGGACTGTTTCTCGTAGGTAGATGTATGGGAATGGTTGGTCACTTCATGGACCAAGGAAATCTATCCCAGTCTCTGTATAGACATCCGTGGGATGATATTACCTACATGTCTGATAGTAGTGGGCCGGGCTAGGTCGTTTTTGTTCTACTAAACGACGTAGTTATAGAGA
>CALKYB010000126.1 GCA_938003565.1 uncultured bacterium | reverse complement strand
CTTATTTGGGTATTTTTAAATTTTAATTTCACCCCTGAACAGCTGATTCAAACAATCAAGTGTACAGGGAGTGCTGTTTTAGCGTTTTTTTTCTTTTGACCCAATCATCACAAAGGAGATTCCTAGTGAAGTTATTCATTTTTACTTCCTCATTTACAGTCGAAGAGGCTGACCTGAATAACGAGGGATCGTTACGAGGAGAAACGGCTACAGAGCGGGCGTTTGAAACGCTCGTTCACGAGTTGTCTAAGTCCAATGATAGTCGATTCGCTATCTGGGCTCGATACTTCAGCAGAGCTTCATTTGGAAGCATCTCACGAAGTAAAGGGGACCTGATCGCTCATGTGGGTTCGGCCCATTTCCCCTCAGGTGCTGTTGTAGGCGACAAGGTTGAAGTTAGAGGGGAGTTCGTAGACAACGAAGAGGAAAAATCTGCGACAGATTCGGATGATGAAAGTTCCAACGGTGAGAAGCCCCAGACATTCAAGTGTATAATGAAGGTCAAAAATCGGGTAGTCGCTGAAATAACAATAGTAATTAACACCACGGATAAAATAGAAGTATCAACCGACTGGACCCTGCTTTACGAAAATCTCGCAGACCAGGTCAAACCGGTTTTTAAGAGTCTCCCTTACACGATTTGGGAACTATCACGCTTAGCGCTCGATCACGCTCGAGATGCAGCTCAACGGCTGGACAAGAAAGAGTATTCCAATAACTATAACTTTTGGGGATACCCGGTAAATATAATGGATTGGAAGTTTCTCCCCCCATCAGATAAACCTAGGACCTATCGTATGAGGGTTTATCAGGAGAAGAAGCGAAACACCTCGAGAATTATGCATGTGGTGTATACTGCTTGCACAGAAATTCGAGATGGAGAAGATCGGTCCAGAACAGAGGAAGAAGATTTTGCAATCTTTAAAGTCGTTGTAGTGAGGTGGGACAAAGAGGGAAATAAACTCCCCTCTAGCCAGATAAACTAGACTCCATTTTCCACCCTAAACACCAAGGTTTTTCAACAGCACTTCCTAAGCACTAGAACAAAACCATCAAAGGCTATCCCAAGATCGGATTCTTCGCTCTGGAACTAAGACAGAAGCTGGTCAATAGCCTTCACCAAATCTTGTTTAGGAACTGCACCTGAAACCTGGTCGAGCGCTTCACCATCTTTTATAAAAACAAAATTAGGTATTCCGCGAACTTTAAATTGAGCAGCAAACTTCTTATTGTCGTCAACATTGACCTTAACAATTTTTAGTTTTCCCGCGTAAGTCTCAGCCAACTCACTCAGTAGTGGAGACATAGCTTTACATGGCTCACACCACGGAGCCCAGAAATCTACCATTACAGGAATTTCCGACTTTAATACTTCCTCTTCAAAACTACTGTCTTCTACTTCCATCACTGCTGCTGACATAAACTCACCAAAAAAATCTAATTATTTAATAAACTCTTTGTTCTTGAAACTACTAGGGAATAGAAAAGACCCTCTAAAAACTGAGAATCTACCTCCGGTCTACCCCGCAAGCGAACTGTAACCACTAATATCTTTGCCGTAAAGTCGAATTAGAAAAGATAATAATTCTTCCCTCAACTCAACAAGCTATTAATACAATTTCGCTATGAAATGCTGAGATTGCGTTTCATAAAACTCTGGACTTTAGTCGAAATCGTAGGAGGGAAAATCGATACAGGTGGAGGGTTATGAATTAAATGAGCTCTTTCGTTTAGTACAGCAAAACCATGTATCAGCTAATTTCTAAAAAACTAGTCCAATACCAACGTTGAATCGTCCAAAGTCTTCCCCAGGTTGCCGATCTAGGGCGATTCCATAGTCAAAACTAATTGGACCAATAGGAGTCTTATATCGTAAACCAATTCCTGGGGAGAATCTAAACTTGGAACTATCAAACTCCCCCTCTTCAAAGTCCCCCTGGTTGTCCAAGTAAGTCTGCCCCGCATCAACAAATAGCACACTCGAAACTTGCTCACTCAAGCTAAATTGCAACTCACTGTTAAAGATTAAACTTTTGTCGCCACCAACCACAAAATCCCCGCCCCGTGCCGGACCAATAGTAGCTAACCGAAAACCTCGCAGGCTATTTCTTCCTCCGAGGAAAATACGTTGAGCCAAAGGAACCGTTTCGGTATCGCTAAAAGGTATAATAACTTCTCCCCTAAGACTGCTAGCAAACACTACGTTCGAGTGAAGTTTTTTAAACCAGGACTGTCTCAAGGACAGACGTGAGAATGAAACTTCAGAACCTAGAGCCTCGTTGGCTATAGAAGCAGATAACACGGTTCTTCCGCCAGCTGTGGGATTAAACTGATCATCTCGCAGGTCATACTCCACACGAGTATTAAAAAATCCATAGAGAGAGCCTCCTTGATCAAAATCTCCAATCAAGACTTCCTCCTCAACATCAAACACATCTTCATAATAAGCCTCTAGCCCAGAAACTATCTTTAAATTTTCTGAGGCAGGATAGATAAAGCTTATCTGACCACCCGTTCTATCGTAGCTAAATTGATCGATGAGCTGAATCTTAAATCTGAAAAACCCTTCTAAAAAAAGCTCCAAAGGAGAGCCTAGCAAATTTGGAACGCGGTAAAGTGCCCTGGCATTACCAGCATCCACCACTCGAGGACCCTCATTGAAATAGGCATCAAAACCTACAGTCGCAGTATTTCCACTTCCCAATATATTTCCTTGTCTAACCTCAGAAAGTAGGCGAAATCCATCCTCACTATGATATCCAACTCCGGCCATCACACTTCCCGTCTCTACTTCACGAACTACGACTTTTATGTCTTCTACTTCTGAATCAAAATTATTATCAAGGGGCTTAATTACAACATTTCTAAAATGACCTAACTGGTAGAGAGACTTCTCAGACTGTTTTACCTTCTCGAGACTCCAAGGGTCTCCAGAGGAAAAACGTAAGGAGCGAAAAATCACTTCGTCACTGGTATGGAGATTGCCCTGTACCACAATCTCGCCTATGCGAGTAAACTCTCCGGGTGCAACCGAAAAGTAGAGCTTATTTTGATCCTCTGAGAGTTTAGACTTTACTAGCGCTCTGGGATAACCCTTTGCTCGAACACTTTTTAATATCCGACTGCGCTCATCTTCGATTGATTGACTGTTATAGGCTAAACCCGGTTCGATTTCCGACTCAAGACTAAGCAAGTCAAAAGCCGGTCGATCAGTATCAATCAGATCCTCCACTATTATTTCAATACTCTCAATAAAAGTTCTTTCACCTTCATCAACATTGACTATAACTAAAAGTTCATCTGACTTAGTTTCTAATTCTAGGTCTACTTTGACATCGAAAAAACCCTGAGAGTTATAATAGTCCACTACTTTTTCAAGATCTCTCTCAAGATAGTCAATGACGATCTTCTTTCTTACAAATAAACGCGCAAGTATTCCACGATCACCAAGAGACTCGAAAAGTGAAAGTAGATACGAGTCACTAGCAAAATTATTCCCTCGAAAATCAGGAGAGCGAGGCTTCAGTCTTTTTCCTTCTTCAATGAGCACTTCATACAACCTTCTAGTTCCTCTAGCAGGCAGGCGAGAATAGGAAACCTTGGCATCAAAGTAGCCCTCGGACTGATAAAGTCGTTGTATCTCCCTAGTAAGGTTTCTTACAGCAGAAGGACCAAAAGGAACTTTTCTTTTGCTTATATTTAGAGGGGCTAGTAGTTGCTCAGCACTAAATATACTGTTACCTCGAAAATTTAGAGTAGTTGGTTGACCATGTTGTATACTAATATGAACCCGAGCCCTCTTATTATCATTTGAAACAAACAGACTAGGTGCCGGAATAGATGCCTGAAGATATCCCTCACTACGACAGGCTACGATTAATTCTTGCCGGAGAATCTCAATATTCTTCTTAACAGCGTTCTTATCAAGCAAACGCTCCGTTACCTTAGTTAATGGCGCTAAGAGATCCTCTGGGAGCTCATCAGACAAGACAATTTCCTTAATCACTGCCCTAGGCCCCTTATCGATGTCCGTCTTCAAAGTGACATACGGACTTCCCTCTTTAGACTTAAGATCCACTGAGATTCGAGCCTGAAAATATCCCTCCTCTTGCAAGTTAAGTGTAAGAGCTTGTTTAAACTTATCAATCTGCGCTGAATCTAAATAATGACCTTTAACAAGCGCAGCAATACCATCTAAACTCTTTTTTGAAATAGAGCGACTACCTTCAAACCTTACCGAAGAAATAATTGAACGTGGTGTTAAAACGAATATCAGTCGTATAGACTTGTCCATTGTCTCGACCTTAAGATCAACATTCTCGAAAACGGCTCGATTCTTAAGTGTCGAAACAGCTTGTTGCAGATCTCCTTGCTGAACTAAACGCTTTGGCTCAACTAACAATCCTCTAGCTAATTCATCATAAGAAAGATTCGTAGAGTGAAAAAAGCTAATCTTTTTAATTCTTTTTCCAAGAAATTCTTTTTCAAGATTCTCGACATACGAGACGGCTGAGCTATTTTGCGACTGGTCTTCTGCTAAAACCAGTGGAACCATCCCAAAGGTAAGCAAAAAAATAAACTGTAGTCTAAATCTCATAAAGTTCAGCACTAGTCGGCAGCCTCTCTAGAGGACTCTTTCAAACCGTTGGAGAATAACCTGAATACAGGAATTCTTCTCTTATAAATAACATCAACTCCAAAAGATCCGCTAGAATCATCGAAGTCTTCAGTAACAGCCTTTGAGCGCCAACCAGCTGAAACACTATACCGATCATCAAGTGGATACTCCGCAAATATTTTACTGTTAAATTCCCCCAATAACTCAGACTCGAGATAAAGGTTGGATTTATCAGAGAATTTTCTCTCAGCAGTTACTAAAGGAACCAACTCCCCAGTAGTATCAGAGAACGCGGAATCAATACCAACTCGACTAAATCCTGTAATCCCAGCCAAGCGCTCACCCAAGCCAACTCCGGAATTCGGATTCAGGATATCAATCAAAGATATCTCTCGATTGGCACGCTTAATTAGAGTCAAACTGTTGCTATCAACCCCAATCAAAGCAACCAGCTCCTCCTCTGAAAGGCCGCTATCAGAGGCAAAATTAACGTCTGGCTCTGTCACTGTGCCTGTAATATTGATTCTAACCGGAACGTTCTCTCCAGTTTTCGCGATAACCTCTGTTTCCCCAACGATGTTTAACTCTGGATTCGCAATATCTTCGTCCTTGGAAAACTTAAAACCACCCGAAATAATTTGAAATTGATCCGACTGTAATCCAAAATTACCTCGGTTCATATCAATACTGCCTTCAAGCTTCGGTTTGGCTGTGTTACCAAGAAGATTAAGGTCTGCACTCATCTGCACACTCGCGATATTAGTTTCAACCACAAGCTTTCGGTCACTATTAAGGGCTACATTTAAATCGACATTCCCAGAGCGTGAACCCCCTCCTGGTTTCTTGACATTCGCTCCAATAATAGAATCTCGGGCTTTACTCAAAATTCCAAAAAGATCCAAATCATTCTCATAGAAGGCTTGTTCAATTTCGACATTTCCAGATATCTTCGGGTCCAAAGCTGGCTCATCATCTAAATTAAGTTTTCCCGCCAACCTAAGACTTAAACGTTCCACAGGCTCAAACTCAACTCTATCAAGCGCAAACTCCATCTTCGATTCCCTAGTCTTAGAGTCAAAGAAATTTTTTACATATCCAGATCCCAAGAGCTTACCCTGTCCCACCTTAGCTCTAAGATTATCAAAAGACATGTTTTGACCATCGAAATTCAAACGACCATTTATTTCATCAGCCCCAACAATGGATTTACCCAACAAAAAGGACACTATTCCTGAGTTTAAGTCTGCGGTACCTTGTAACTTGGGTCTGACAAGGTCACCGCTAATCTTCAGATCAGTCTCGACCGAACCCGAAACCTGCTCAAAGTTATCCGCAACTCGCAGAAACTCAGCTAAGTTAAAAGTGCCGGAAAGCTTGGCGTCCCACCCTTTTCTCTCATTCACTTTTCCATCGAGATTTAGATCCATACCCTCAGAGGCCAGTCTAATGTCATCAAAATCCACTCCCCCATTCTTTAAAGTTAATTTTAAGGGCAGAGAACGGCTCGAAACGGAACGTCCTCCCAGAATCAACTCCGAAACCTCTAAAGCCCCTTCACCATTGAGTGAGTTTCTAGGGTCACCTGAGAAAGCTAATTTCGCAGATAAAGAATCACTTGTTGGCTTCTTTCGATTAGAACTGCGTCTATGAGGAGCAGTAGGCAATGGAAAATTCGCCAACTCCATATCAAACGACAAGGAGGATTTCCTTTTTCTATTTAGCTTCCCAACTAAAGTTTTCGATTCGTTGGAAAACTCTAAATCGATCTTATCATTGACAGCTTTGAGCTTGTAGTCAGTTTTAAACCATTCTTGAAGAGAATTTTTAGAATGTACTTTTAGAGAGCCAGCGGCATCAACACTTAACTCTCCTGCCTCCCCTCGGACAAGAGTCATCTCGGAAGAAAGTTTCTGCGAAAACGATTTAGGCAAAGGACTTTTAAAAAATTCTAATCGAGAAACATCAAAATCTTTTGACCAGAACTTAAAATCCAACTTACCCTTTTTACCAACAATTCCATTAGCGCTTACTTTTCCACCAGGAACAAATATTAAGCAATTACTTAGCGCAAGACCCGCCTCACCTGAATCTAGATCACACTCCGCACGATGCTTTCCACTCTCTCCATCAAAAATATCAACAAAGGAAACTTGTCCCCCTAAACCAGAATAGAAGCTATCGGAAGAGCTTGGAGATTTTTCAAGTTGTGCAAAAAGTCGACTTTTCTCACCTAAGACAGTTCTAACTTTTCGAGTCGTATCCTCCTTCATGAACGGCGAAATTCGGGCTAACAACTGATTCCCTGGGTAAGCATTTGCTGCCAATTTATCCAGATGAAACTTCTTGGACGAGGTATCAAACCTCAAACGAGCATCTATTGATCCTGTTTTAGAATGAACAACTCTGCTACCTGAGGAATTTCTGCTAACACCCTGTTTTTCGGAAAAATAAATTTCATAAGCGCTCCCTTTACCGCCGACAGTTAGCGTCAAATAGTTATTCGCTTGTTTAGAAAAGCTTTGAGTTCTAGCTTCTATTCGACCCTTAAATAATTTTTTAGAAAACTCTCCAGTCAACTCAAAATCAGCATCAAGCAACTCCCCCTGCTCAGGAACTTTTCTAAGCTTTTCTTTTAGTAAAGTATCTAGCGCAAGAGCACATTGACGATAAAAATCATTTTTCCGATCAAAATCAACTTTTCCATCAAAACTAAATGGCTTGCTTCCTTCAAAGGAAACATCAAAACCTCCTTGCTTTAAAAACTCCTCAGATGCTAAAGCCTTTAGCTTCAATGCTTTATCCTTGAGACTAAAAATGCCATTGAGCTCTCGTGGAGAACAAGACTCAACATTCACAAAACTCCAGGGTTCGAGAAATTTACCTGCAAACTTACCCTCTAAGGCAGGATTCTTAAGAGAACTAGATAAAGAACCATCTTCGACGGCTATTTCCACACTTATATCAGGAAGTGGAGCTTTCCCTGCCAACTTAACCTGCTCTATATAGTCAGCACCGAGAAAACCATCCAAGTCCAGGTTGTAAAACCCATCATCACCAAGTTTAACAAAACCACTAAACTTCACCTGGGTTTTTTCGCCAGACTCTATAGAACTCGGGCGAAAATCAATCCCGCCTTTACCCATAAGCCCAACGAAATTAAGCTTATCTGCTGGGAAAAAATTACCTCTAGGGTCGGTGTATCTACTGGACTCAGCTAAAAGTTGGGAAAGAAAGGTTTTTTCTTCCTCTCCTTTCCAAAGGAAAAAACTAGCTTTCGAAAAATGAACGGAGGCCTTCTCAAACTCCAAAGCAACCGACTCTTCTATATCTTTATTGGCATGTATAGCTAAATCCTTCAGAGAAACTTTCCATTTCTTCTTTCTCGCCTGAGTACCTTTTTTAGGTGGCTTCTTAAGGATAAAACGAATCAAACGAGAAAACCCGCTATTCTCACCTTTGGAGATAATCTTAGCATCAAGAAAAACTAACTCTCGTAGTTCTACATGGCGCCTTAGGAGTTGACTGTAGCTCAACTTAACCGAAACTCTTTCAGCAAATACTCCGCCCTTTTCTCCAGGGTGAACAATACTCAAGCCATCGGCTGAAAGACCAAGAGGAAGTACATGCAATCTCGGACTAACAAGATTAACTTCAGATTCAGTACCTTTCTCGAAAAGTTTAGTTACGAAGTTACCAAAGTAGTATCCACCAAAATTTCTAATCGCAAAAACTAGGGCAATGAAAACAACTATAATTATTATTCGCCACTTCACCAAAAGCTTCCTCAAGCTTAACCGTTGAGCCCCTCTAGGGCAGCTCTCAAGACTTTCATTCCCTGAGAAGCACCTTCTTCTATATGTTTTATATAGTCTGGAAGATAGCAATCAGGACGTTTTGGATCTATCAAATAAATCGGTATTCCTGGACGAACATAGTCTATTAAGCTAGCTGCGGGATAGACGGCAAGGGAGGTTCCTATTACTACAAAGATTTCAGCTTTTTTGACTATCCTAACCGCAGACTCCATTGCGGGCACTGACTCACCAAACCAAACTATATTAGGTCGAAGCTGGGAACCTAATTCACAAAAGTCTCCCAAATCCAAATTTGCCCCTTTGATATCATAAACCAAACTCGAGTCCGCTGAACTTCTCGATTTAGACAACTCACCATGCAAATGTAAGACCCGTTTAGATCCCGCTTTTTCGTGAAGGTCGTCTACGTTTTGAGTAATAATGTCAATTTCGAAATCACTCTCCAATTCGGCGAGAATAATATGTCCTTGATTGGGTTTAGAATCTAGAAGGTTCTGCCTTCTTTCGTTGTAAAATTTTAAAACCAAAGCCGGATTCGCTTCCCAAGCTTCCGGTGTTGCCACCTCAGCTACGTCATGCCCCTCCCAAAGTCCATCATGGTCTCGAAATGTTTTCAAACCACTTTCTGCGCTCATTCCGGCGCCGCTAAGGACAACTATTCTTTTAGACATAAAACTTGAAGTTTAAAATATATTTAGGTCTCACACAGACTAGAGCTTCTCTCAAAATTCACCAAAGTTTACTGAGTATATACCCCGCCCACTATAAACTTC
>CALKYB010000125.1 GCA_938003565.1 uncultured bacterium | reverse complement strand
TCTAATGTTTTCGGTCAAAATTTGACCTACAAGAATATTCTCAGCAGGACTGGCAGTAAAAAACACTGAGTATGGTTGCTCATCTTGAATAAGGAGAGTCCATGCAACAGATTCTTCAGGAGATCTAACAGTGATATGAAGAGCCGCTCCCGCCATCAGTTGAATTAACTTCTCATTTCGTTCCGGAGAATCAGGATCTGATTTGCTTTTACGATCAATATAATAGTCGATCAAAAAATCAGCCAAATTACAGTGAACAAGCAAAACATGCTGCTCACGCAAATAATAGGAACTCGTGGTAAGGGTATTTGTCAAGAGAAGGTATCGCTATCAATGTAAAACATTCGACAATGCCATTTGCAAACAAAAAAATGGATCGACTACTTCAAATGAAAGTTAGCAGAGTCCTAAGATTATATCTATAACCTATTCAAAGTTTTGACAATCTTGAATCGATGGTAGCTGAACCTAAACTTCCAGAAGCCTTATTGAATTAACTCAATTAACGCTAAGAGGACCATTTTAAGATAAATCTGAATTCGTTTTAACTTTAGTCTCAGCCTCTTGAAGAGCATCGACTAATACTTTCTCGGAGCAAGGTTTATCTAAAAGTAAATCAGCAAGGGCTAGGGTTTTCTCAAGGTTATCCTTCTTAGCTTCACCAGTAAGAGCGATACAGTATATAGAAGGAAACTTCTCTCGAACTTGCTTCATGAGCTCAACCCCGTTCATCTCTGGCATCTGAATGTCGGTGACAAGAATATACTTACCTCCCTCCTTCAGTTCACTTAATGCCTCTTTTGGCAAGCTGAAAAATCTCATCTCCCATCGATCATCATGATCAAAGAGCATGGACTCAAGGCCACGAAGAACTTTTATCTCGTCATCAACGAAAAAAATTACTGTTCTATTCTCTACATTATCCTGCACTGACCTATCCCTCGAAGTTATTGTTTTGGTAACGTTATTGTAAATTTAGTTCCTTCGCCCCTCTTGGACCAGACATCAATATTCCCTTGATGTCTGCTTACGACTATAGAACGACAAAGTGACAATCCCTGCCCTGTTCCTTTCCCAACCTCTTTGGTAGTAAAGAATTGGTCGAAAATTTTGGATTTTACCTTTTCATCAATTCCTTCTCCATTGTCTGAAATAATTACAGTCACAGAGTTTTGGTGAGGAATATTTTTAGTTGCAATTTGAATTAAGCCCTTCTCACCGCTATCTTTTTTTGCGACTCGCTCTTGAATCGCATGCGCCGAATTAACTATAATATTAAGAAATACTTGATTAAGCTCACCAGAATAGGCCATTACTTCATCTAAATTTGAATCCAGAGTTTGCTGAACATCGGCAACATACTTCCATTCGTGACGGCTAACATCCACAGCACTCTCGACTATCTTATTTATGTCGACCAGTATTTTATCATCCCCTCGATCCATGTGAGAAAAATCTTTCATAGCTCGAATAATTTTGGAAACGGCTTTAACACCCTCTATCGAATCTTTAATGGCTTCTGGAACTCTAGTTTTAACTCTCTCAACCTTAAGCTCCTTTTTCTTATCTAGAATAGCTTCTTTCAAGTTTTCTGGATTAGCTGATAGTTTTTCATCCAAAATACTTTCCTCTAAAGTATCAGCATACTCATATACCCGCGTATTAGCTTTTTTAAGAAATTCTAGATTGTCTCCGATATACTGCATCGGAGTATTTATTTCATGAGCAATGCCTGCGGCAAGCTGTCCAATCGCTTCAAGCCTATTGACCTGGGATAATTTTTGTTCCAACTCTTTTTGAGCTGTAATATCCAAAGCTATGCCAGCAACGATCTGGTTATTTTTATCAATAATTTGACCGCGCAGTAGCAGCCAATAGACACTATCTTCTCTATCTGCAATTCTAACCGGATGCTCGACCAACCCTCCATGCGCGGATGAAATCTGGTCAACCTTAGTCGTGAAATCCGTCCAATCACTTGATTTTATAGTTTCTTTAAACTTCCCAGAAAATCCTGGATTTTGCGGCAAACCTAAATCAGCATCCCAAGAATTTACTACCGCTATTTCCTTATCAGAAACATGATACTCCCACTCTACCACCCGAGCAGCACTTAAAGTTATACGACGACGTTTCTCCGACGTTTCGGCACGAGAGCGACCCTCCTCTAAAACAATATTCCTCTCCTTTACTTCAGAGGCCATATAGTCAAAAGTTCTTCCCAACAGAGAAAACTCATCTTGCCCAGTATCACCAATTCGAACATCAAAATCACCACTCGCGAGTTTCAGGGCAGCATGATTCAGAGTAGAGAATTTCCTTCGCAAGAAGAGTATTACAAAGTTAGCAAGAAGAGCGGAAAGTAGGCAGGTCGTCAATCCAAGATACAACAAGTTTCTACGAGACTTTCTTACAGATCCAAAAATTTCTTCATCTTCAAATCTCGCAATCAATATCCATGGCAATTCGAAACCTTGATATAAATCAGATAGTGAATGACTTAGACCATAGAGAGTTTTATCCGAACCTTTGTCTAGGTAGGTGCCCGAATCCTTGGCAACACCTTGCTCAAATGGAGCTACATATGCTGTCCCATTACTCAAAGGAGATATATCGTCAGCACGAGAATGGTGAATTACCTGTTTCTTACCACCCAACAATATCAGCTCATTCGTGGCGAATTGATTTAGCGTTGCTGAGTTAAAATCGATAATATCGCTAACTTCTCTTAGATCAATTGTTACTCTCAATACTCCATCTTTCCAACCAGAGTCACTGTCAATTAGAATTCCAATATAAATCTTAGGTTTATTATCCTCTGGATCCAGAAACACGTCTGAAATCAAAGAGCCATTCTTAACGGTTTTTTTCCACCAACTACCCTCACTATATTTTTGAGAATCTGATTGGCTAGTGTTAGCTATTCCATTTCCGACAGAATCCGTTAGCAATATTTGATTGTAGACAGAATAACCATACTCCTGCTCATACTCTTTCATTCGAATAAGCATATCCGCTACTAGCTTTGCGGCAGTATCAGCAGGATTTTTTTCTAGGCTTTCCGCATTGAGAGTGTCAAAAACCAAAGGAGACTGCGAGTATGCTCTCCAAATTTGTTGTTGTACTTTGAGATAGTCAACTATTTTACTACCAACGAGCTCAACCTTACTATCTACCTTCTCTTGCCGAGCAAGACTCAACTGTTTATTTGATATTTGAATTGAATAGAAACCAAAAACGGTAAATAGAAATACAACTGACAATACGAGGCCAGTAAGCAATTGAGTTATCGTAAATCCTTTTTTGGTTTTCATTTACAGTGTTGAATTAAAAATTCTATGGCTAAGTAAAATGCTTTATCTGAAGTTATAAGCTCACTCAGCGCTAATAGGAATCAGTCGATCAATAATCTCCACTAACTGCTCCACTGAAAAAGGCTTTTCGATAACCTCCAAAGCACCATAACGAGCTGCATTCTCTAAGAGACTTCCGGCATCAAGAAATTGTTCCTTGGCGTCCCCTCCCGACATAGCAATTACTGGAGTATCAATATTCCACTCCCTGAGTTTCTGAAGAAACTCCAGACCTCCCATCTCTGGCATCAGAAGATCCGTCAATATTATATCAACCTTCTCTTCGGCAACGATCTTGAGTGCTTGCTCACCGCTACTAGCTTCAAGAAGTGCAAAATCTAAATCTTCAAGATGACGCTCAAGCCCCTTTCGAAGCTTCTCTTCATCATCAACAAGTAAAACGACCCTTTCCATGATATCTCCTACAAAATAGCTATTCGATAATTTAGACAGTATCCGTGGCTGATTCGATTCAGAGCCATTCGTTCTTTAGTTTAATGGCTAAATTTAGAGATTTTCCTTAAACTATCACGATGTTATTTGAGCCGTGATTTATAACTCTAAATAATACTTCTGACTTTGGATCCCGGCTAAGTCGCCGTTCTCATATAGAAATATCAATTCTAGTATGAATTTCCAGGCAATTTAAACACTCTGTGATATCACTTACGTCTACGAACCTCCTGGTTCACCGAATTCTATTTCGGTTTCAGTAAAGATACGATACTACTGAATTTGGAGAGCAGCATGGATATTGGAAAAATTAAAAAACAAATTCTATTGGCCTTGGAACACCCGGAAGCCGAAGATGGACTGTATCTTGAAAACCTCAATCTACTGTATGAGGAAGAAAATCGACCTCAAGTCGAAGGGAACCAATTAGAAATACTTGATGCTCTCAAGGAATTAATTGAGGAAGGACTAGTTCATAGTTCTGAGGACAGTGAGCGTGTTGTTTTCTCTTTAAGCCAAAGGTAGTCAAAAGTCTCATCGTTAACGAGGCTATTCGACAAATATAGGCGTACACCTTTAAAATCCCCCGAATACCCGCTGTTTTTCAAAGCCTAGATATTTCTAGACAAGCCAGAGCCTGACGTCTGAGCTGCGAAGCGGTTCAGCAGATATTTTATACCCCTACCTGACCGGCAAGAAAATCGGTTTAAACCAGATAACAGCTACTTGTCGCTACTCTTAGAAGCGCAGTGCTGATGGAGACATGCTAATACATGAAATCTATAGTGGTTTCAGTACACCTCTAAACCCAAATTATTGTTTTCTCCTAAAAAAAGAGCTTTAGAGGAGTCTTTAGGCCTATTAGGACAGTAGATATTTTACCAAAAATTATGCTACCCTCTCCGCCTGCCACAATGGAGGCGCTAAGAAACCTATTTTTTAAGTTATTTTTATGTACAACGACAATATTGCTGATTTTTTTAGAGAAAAATCCCCTCTAGAACTGGACGACACAAACCCAGTTAACGAGAGAGATCTCCAACTCGCCGTAATTGTAATGATGATATCTCTAGGGCGACAAGACACCGACTTTTGCCCTGGGCAAGGATCGGACTTAGCAAAAGTTTTTGGTAAAGTATTCTCTCTCCCAGCTGATAATACAAACGACCTAGTTCAGCTAGTCTCCGGCCTCAGTAAAAACTTTGACAAAATGGAGGACTTCTTTGAATCAGTCGCGGAAAAATTCTCTGAAGATCAAAGATTAATGGTCATATCCATGATTTGGACGGTAGCTACCCAGATTGGAGTTGCTGATAGAATGGAGACCACCTTTGCCACTGTCTTAAAAAACAGACTTAACCTCTCGAGCGAGCAAAGTATTAAAGCTCGACAAATATCTGCCAGTCGGATCGAAGATATCAAGTCAACAGTTGTTAGTATCTGCTCCCAACCTGAATCATAAATCTGATATAAAAAAAGCCTGTAAGAGAGTCTCTTACAGGCTTTTCAAATAACAACTTTCTTCAAACAACTAACCGTCTGCGTTAACTCCTTGAGTAATTACAACTGAAACCCGCCGATTTTCAGCTCTTCCAGCTGGTGTCTCGTTATTAGCTACAGGTGATCCCTGACCAAGACCAACAGCCTTGACTCTTTCAGAAGGAACACCTTTCGACATAAGATGACCTCTTACTTGCTCAGCTCTTTGCTGAGATAGCTTAAGATTCATTTGAGCATCTCCGGTATTGTCTGTGTGACCCTCAACGCGAATAGCCACCTCTGGGTAGGCAGTAAGAATCGAAGCAAGATTAGAAACTTGCCTATTTGAGTCTTGAGTCAAATTAGCAGATCCAGTTTCAAATTTAACTCGGTCAAAGTTAAAAGCCTTTTCAGAACCAGCCTGAACTTCACTCGAACCCAAGTACTGAACTACCTGCTCAGTGAAAGAACCTTTGGGCGCTTCTATAGTTGAACCACCTGGTAGAGAAATACTGCCCAACTCTTCAACAACCTGAGCCGCTCCCTCACCAACTTTTTCAACTGCATCTCCAACGGTTTCCGTTACTCCAGCAACCCCGGCTGCAATTCCTCCAGCTGCTGCACCCAAAGCATCTTTCGCAGAACCAGCTGCTTCAGAAGCTTGCTCAACAGCTTGAGCAGCTTGCTCTGCTGCCGCAGCACTAGCTTCAGCAGCAGCAATTCGAGCTTCTTCAGCCAATGAAGCAGCGTCAGTCTCCAAAACCACCTCACCGACTCCTTCATTCACTTGCAAAGCAGGATCGCCTACTTCTCTAGCCACATCGGCATCGGATGGAAAAACTTCAGGATTGCCATCGGGAAAAGCGCTCGAGGCAATCTCATTACTCGCGTCATTGCCGCTACGTAAGTAACTACCTATGAAAAGTAGAGCCGCAAGGCCAAGCAAATAAGGCAAAAACTTTCCTAAGCCTCCTTTGCCCTCAGTCCGTTTAGGAGGAACATAAGTCGAGCCAGCAGCCGCACGACTTGCTGAAGCTCCGCCTTGGCCAGCAGCAAATCCAAGCTCACTACTCAAAGCCGCTGGAATTGCGTTACTTACTACATTCTTCTGACTAGCAAACAAACTTGCCAATCCAGAAGCACCGAGAGCCTTAGACTTGGCGTAACTACCAACGCTGCTCAAAACAAAAGGAGCGATCATCTTCAACAATCCTCCTCCACTGGCACCGAGACCAGAGGTTTTGCCGAAGATATCCATTAATTTTCCAACTTTGGAATCGCCGCCAAACAAGAAGCTCAGAATCCCTAGTCCATTTTTTGCAATCCCAGAAGACTGATCTTGATTGCCCAGCAGGTCACCGATATTACCAGATAGCAACTTGTCAAACTTTTGCTGCCCAATAAAATCTAACAAATCCCCTGCACCCTTCTCATCAGAGCCCTTATTTATTAAGCCCCCCAACAAAGTAGGAATAGCGGAGTCTAAGGCATTTGAAACGCCAGCTTGATCAGCGCCAAGGTGAGATGATAACTGTTGGGAAATCTGATTCCCCAGGCTTTCTTTAACAAAATCTATTAAATTGAATGACATCTTTGCAGCTCCAAAATTTAAGATAAGAACTATGAGATACTGTCCTTACCTTATTCAAACAAAAAAGACGGTCCGAGGTTTATACTTTGGATCCGTGCACAAACTAATCACTACTTGAAGATTACTCCTCAACACCAGATTCAACAAATAGTCTGAAATTACTTCATAAAAAGCGTCTGAGGTGCCTCTTATATACCGCCAACAAATAGGTCACGCAAGCAGCAACACCATCCAAACAGAAAGTGAAAATAGCTAGGCCAGGCAACATTAAAAAACCGCAATACCAACTTCTGAAATTAACCCAAAATTTGCTAACCAAAGTAAATCCTTCTTGACACAATAAAAAACAATCCTCCGCAAAACCAACTTTAAATGACGGTTTTGAAAGTATATGAAATTTACGGCCTAATCTAAGGAAAATTCTACTTTTCCTAACAGATCATTGGATACATGGCTCGCTATCTAAAAATTTGGGTTATTTATCCACAGCACAAAGACCCTCTGCGATTCTCCAACCATCAACAGCAGCGGACATGATACCCCCTGCATATCCTGCACCCTCCCCGGCCGGGAAGAGTCCATTAATGGCCGTACTTTCCAAAGTTTGTGGATCGCGATCAACTCTGTAAACGGAAGATGTCCTAGATTCTGGTGCTATAAGCAAAGCCTCTTCACTTGAATAACCCTTCATTTTAGCTGCAAAATCTTCTAGACCAGCTCTTAACCTTTTTATGATAAAATCAGGAAAAACCTCACTCAAATCGCAAGGACTCACGCCGGGATTATAGGAACAATCCGGCAAGTTAAAATGGGGATCTGTGTTTTCAAGAAAACTTTTTAAACTTTGAGCAGGAGCCCTAAAATTCCCACCACCAGCTTTCCAAGCTGCCACCTCTACACTCTTCTGAAGAGACATAGCTGCCGCCACACTATCGCCAGCGTAAGATTCTAAATCCTTCTCCGAAACCTCAACAACAATTCCCGAGTTGGCATAACGTGAGTTTCGCTTAGACGGTGACCAACCATTCACAACTAACTCACCTTCACGGGTAGTGGCCGGACAAACTACACCACCTGGACACATACAAAATGAATAAACTCCGTGACCTTCTACTTGGGTTTTTAAACTATAGTAGGCAGCGGGAAGAAATTCTCCCCTAGAGGTTCTTCCATACTGCAACTGATCGATTAAAGTCTGGGGATGCTCAATTCGCACCCCAAGGGCAAAGGGCTTACGCTGGAGGGGAATTCCAGCCTCCCCCAAAGCAATAAAAATATCGTATGCAGAATGACCAGTACAAAGCACCAAGCTATCTGAAAAAACCTTATCGCCGCAGGATAGCTCCACTCCTTTAATCTTCAAACCGGAGTTTAAAATTCTCGTTACTCTAGAATCATACCTCATCTCGCCACCAGCTTGAACAATATAATCTGCAATTTTAGCGATTACCTGGGGTAGCTTATTAGTGCCGATATGAGGACGAGTATCCACAAGTATGTCAGGATCAGCTCCAAAACTAACTAGTAATTGAAGAATTAAATCTCTCTGTACTGGTTTTACGGAACGACAGTAAAGCTTTCCATCTGAGAATGTTCCAGCCCCTCCCAAACCAAAGCAATAGTTACTGTCTGAATCTACCGATACCCCACGAGAAACATTAGCAACATCCCTCCGGCGTTCGCGGATATTCTTACCCCTCTCTAAAATAATAGGTTTGTAACCCAACTCTATAAGCCTAAGAGCAGCAAACAGTCCGCAAGGGCCAGCACCAACTATCACCACTGGAGTTGCTTTACTCACATCTTTGAAAAGAGGCTCACGAATCGGAAGTTTATTAACATCTCCGCTCCCCACTCTAAACAAAAGTTCGAAAACCGGATGCTTTCCTCTAGAGTCAATTGACCGTCGTGACAGCACTATCTCACCAAGAGATGATTCTGCAACGCCCAGCTTCTTCGAAATCAATTGACGATGAAGTTCCGTTTCATGAACTTCATCAGGCTTAACTCGAATTTGACAGGTCGCCGGCAATTGGTTTCGATATAATAATGAGATTAATAGGGTCCACGAAACTAACAGATTCCCTCACCAAACAAAACCGAGAATGATCAAACTACCCAGAAACCATACTATAGTAGTCGTGCTTGAGCTGAAATCGATAGAAGGTAAATCGTGACGAGTCCACTTTAATGGACTGATTTGATCACCAGAGCCTTGATTACCATAGCCGTTTCCCGCTCTGACCAGATCGGCCAAGAACGGGTATTTTTAGAAGGCTTATAGATACTAACGAAAAATATTCTCAACCGCACTATAGACACTACTAACCACACTCTTAGCAGCATCGTAGGTCACTAAAGCTAATTTACCTGCTCCAATCACCAACCCAGTTCCTGCAACCAAACTGGCGACAAATCCGGTTCCAGCAGGAATAGCAGCAATGGCTAGTCCACCAGCTCCTATCACCAAAACTCCCTTTAGAATTGAATCCATGGTTTTCGAGTAATTATTGACTCCATCAGATTTTTGCTCACTACTAAACACGGATAACACATCGGCTGAATGAATTAGCCCCCCCAGTGCATTAAGTGCTTTAGCTAAATTTTTAACTACTCCTTGCATCGAAGTCGACGCAGAGGCAGAGGCAGAGGCAGAGGCAGAGGCAGAGGCAGAGGCAGAGGCAGAGGCAGAGGTTCCACCATTCATACTAGAAGTTGCAAGCTCCACTTTCTTAGAAAGATTATCCCCTATATATGTTGACGTTCCTTTGAGTACTTCTGAAGTTGCATCATTTAATATAGTTTGGTGAGGACTCAGCTTAGCTCTAGTTTGATTAATTTGATCACCAACTGCTACCAATATATCTACTCCTTTTTGAGCAAATTTGTCGATTGGGCGAAGTATTTTCAACATCGCACTACCTATGGCAATATTTCCCCTATCTAACGCCTTTCCAGCCCTATTCTCTAGGTTCTCAATCCGCTCATTTAGTTCGCTCAATCCCTCCTTTAGCTCAGCCCTTACTGCTAATTGAGCTTGCGCACTCAGCTTTTCTAACGCCATTGACCCAAGTGATAGACTGTCAATCTCTGGTTGATAGCAACCTCCTTCAACAATGCCTCGGCTGTAACCTGTAACAATTTGACTACTCATGTCGTTCTCCTTATCTTCAATTCACGGTTGGACTTAACCGGAGAGATTCGATCCCCCTACAATATCAATTTGGAATAATCTAAGGCAGCTAGACTCGCCAATTCCTCTTCATAATCAACAGAGGATAGCTTTTGAGCTCTATCTAACTGTTGCCGTTTTGCCCGTTCTAAAGCGGAAGTGCTTTGCTTTAGAACCTTATTGCAGTAGTAGAGGCCGCCTATCGGAATAAAATAGTTTTGTTTGTTAAATAATAGGATCGCTTCCCCCTCCTTGCTCCAACCATCGAATTGATAGAGCCCCTTAGGAGTGCCGGTGACATCTCGACGAAGAAAAAGCCAGTCCCCTAGAACCAAATTACCCTTGTCCATACTTAAAAAAAGTTAAGTTCCCATCACCGTTGGCTATTATTACTTCTCTCACTATCTTTATTACTCCATCCCAATAGTTCTCGGCCAAGAAAACTAATGGTTGCGAAGATCGAAAAAAAAAGTTTTATGCTTAGGGAATGTTTAAACTAGCGTCATACACTAAAATGTTTAAAAGTTGTCTGCTACATGAAAAAATCTAAAGTTGTCTTAATTACTGGCGCTACCAGCGGAATCGGTTTGCAATTGGCTAGACGTTATAAGGCCCGAGGCTTTCAGTTAGTTTTAACGGGGCGTCGCTCTCTACGAAACCTCCCTCAAGACCTCTTCAATAAGGACAACTATTGTGAAGTTGAATTGACTGACAAAGGCTGCATCAACAAATTGAATGAATTTCTAGAATCCTACGGCGTAACAAAACTAGATTTGCTAGTCCATAATGCCGGTATCGGTTGGTTCGGTGATTTGGTCGAACAGTCCTCTCAATCTGTTGAAAAAATCATCACTGTTAATACTAAAGTTCCAATTGCTCTGAGTCGCTCTCTACTCCCAATAATTAGAAACGCAAGTGGCAAGATTATCTTCATCAGCTCAGTCACAGCAAACCTTCCTTGTAAGGATTTCGCTGCCTATGCGGCGAGCAAGGCTGCTATCGATGGGTTTGCAAGGAGTCTTAGAGTGGAGCTAAAAGACAAAGTGGAGGTTTTGTTGGTTGAAC